>JAUIMD010000177.1 GCA_030433225.1 Bacteroidia bacterium | reverse complement strand
TGTCGTTTGCCATTGTTGGCGGCGGCCCTACCGGGGTGGAGCTGGCTGGAGCCATTGCCGAATTAAAAAACTATGTGCTGCCCAAAGATTACCCGGAGCTGGATTTCGGAAAAATGAAAATCCGGCTGTACGAGGCCTCTCCTCGCCTGCTAAACGGCATGAGCGACAAAGCGGGCAGTGAAGCGCTGCGTTTTTTGCACAAACTGGGTGTTGAAGTACACCTCCAAACCCGTATAAATGATTACGATGGAGAAACCATTACCGTGGAGGATAACAGCAAAATTAAGTGCAGTAATTTTATCTGGACAGCCGGGGTTGCCGGTCGTCCGGTGGCCGGACTAAAGGAGACCGATTTTGGCCATGCCAACCGCATTCAAGTGGATGCGTTTAATAAACTTCCGGCATATCCCAACATATTTGCCCTTGGCGACATTGCCCAAATGGTAACGGAAGATTACCCAAAAGGGCATCCACAGGTAGCACAAGTGGCCATACAACAGGCAATAAACCTGGCAAAAGGGCTCAACCAAAATAAGTGGACCGCTTTTGTGTATAAAAACAAGGGATCTATGGCCACCATAGGCCGCAACATGGCGGTGTGCGATTTGCCCGGGATAAAAATGTCGGGGAGAACTGCCTGGTTTCTATGGCTGTTTGTTCACCTGATGGCCATTGTTGGCGTGCGTAACCGGCTCTTCATCTTTTTTAACTGGGCGCAAAGTTACATTTGGCGCGATCAATCGTTGCGCATTTTAATACGCCCCTTTAAACCCAGTGATAAGTAAGTAAATTTTATTGGGTGGAGGTTCGAAAAAGCTGTTCCATACTGGCCGACTGTTCGGTCAATTGTAACAGCTTTATGTTGTGCTGAACGGCAAAATCAAATATAAGCGCTGCAGTTTCCTCCGCAGGAATGGAAAGTATGGCCCGCGTTGCATCCACCAATTCTTCCAACTGAATTAGCGATTGGGGGGGTAATCCGTTCAAAAATGTGGGCGAATCAAACGTTACCTTGAAATAGCGTTTCCCCGATTCATTTTTTGCCTGATTTGCCAGGGGAGTATCCTTTGCAATGCCGCCATTATTAATAATAAGTACCCGTTGGCACATGGCCTCCACCTCTTGCATAATGTGGGTAGAAAGCATTACCGTTTTGTTTTTTCCCAGGTCCAGAATCAAATTGCGAACTTCTACAATTTGGTTGGGGTCAAGGCCCGAGGTGGGTTCATCCAGAATGAGTACCGAAGGCTCATGAATAATCGCCTGCGCTATGCCAACACGCTGACGGTAACCTTTCGAAAGCATTTTAATTTTTTTCCCCTGTTCGCGCCCCAGCCCGGTTTGCTCAATCACATGTTCCACGCGCTTTTCCACATGACTTAACTGGTAAATTCCGGCTACATAACGCAGGTATTCTTTAATGTACATTTCCGGGTACAACGGTTTGTGTTCAGGCAGGTATCCAATTTGCCGCCGTGCATCAAGGTTGCCGGGTTCCACTTTTTGCTGATTCACAAACACCTCGCCCGCATCGCTTTGGAGGTACCCGGTTATAATCTTCATGGTGGTGGATTTCCCGGCACCATTTGCCCCCAAAAAGCCGGTAATGGAGCCGTCCGAAATTTCGAAAGATAGATTGTCGAGCACTTTTTGCGTACCGTAGGACTTGTGGATGTTTTGTACCGAAATCATGAAATAAACTTTTACAATGCGTTCAAAATTACACGTGGAGGCAAAATAAACGATTTCTGGCATTACCCGGCAAAATGCACAGGCAAAAGTGTAACTTCACGTTAAAATAGCCAACGTGCAGCCAGGCAACAGGGCAGTTCAGAAACATTAAAAACTGGGCGGCATCGTGTAGCACACAGGGGCTTGTTCCCATTTCACCACAGCCCTTACTCCCCTGTAATACAGGCAATTTAAGAAAGGTGGTTTATTTTTAACCGGAATATGAAAACATATTGTAACGAAAGAATAAAACTACTACTTTTGCTCCAACAATACGTAAAAACACAATAAATGAATCCACAAGCAGAAGCTTTAAACAAAACCATTGGGGAGTTAAGCCCCACCGTTCTTGAATTACTCTCGGAAAGAGGAAAAAACATCTTTTTCCCGAAAAAGGGAATTTTAGGTCAAACAGCCGATGCCAAGGGAACTAAGATAAATGCCACTATTGGTGCAGCCATAGAAGACGACGGGTCACCTATGCGCCTGGAAGCCCTGGCCGACAAAATTAACCTGAATCCGTCGTACGTTTTTCCGTATGCTCCCAGTTTTGGCCGGCCTGATTTACGAGAAAGATGGCAGGAACTGATTGTGGAGAAAAACCCGGATTTAGTAGAAAAACCGCTTAGCCTGCCTGTAGTAACCAATGCATTAACCCATGGCATGAGCATGATTGGCTACTTGTTTGCGGATGCGCAGGACAGCCTGATTGTACCTAACCTGTTCTGGGGAAATTACAACCTAATTGTTACCAATGCTTACGGTGCCAAACTCACCCAGTTTAACCTTTTTAAGGATGGTGGCTTTGACCTGGAAGCCTTTAAGGCAAAAATAGAAGAAGGTGGAATCGGGAAAAAAATTGTGGTATTGAACTTCCCGAACAACCCCAGCGGATATTCCCCCACTACGCAGGAATACACAGCCATTGTTGACATTTTAAAGGAATCGGCCGAAAAAGGCAATAAAATTCTGGCCATTATTGACGATGCCTATTTTGGACTGGTGTACGAAGACGGTGTAGAGCCGAGCAGTATTTTTACCAAATTATGCGACCTGCACGAAAACTTACTGGCCGCCAAAATTGATGGACCAACCAAAGAGGATTATGTATGGGGATTTCGCGTAGGCTTTATTACCTACGGCATTAAGGGCGGAACAAAAGAAATGTACGCTGCCCTTGAAGCCAAAACAGCAGGTGCCGTTCGTGGAAACATATCCAACGCCTCTAACCTGTCGCAATCCTTATTATTGCATGCGTATGAAGATGAAGATTACGACCATCAAAAAGCCATGAAATATGCCATTATGAAAGAGCGGTACGATGCCGTTAAAAACACACTGGCCACCAACGATTACACCGACTGCTTTAATGCATTGCCATACAACTCGGGGTATTTCATGTGCATTCAGCTTGCCGATGGTCTTGATGGAGAAAAAATACGCCAGTTGCTAATTGAAAAATACAGCATTGGGGTGATTAACCTGAACAACATTTTACGCATTGCATATGCCGCCGTGGCAGCCAGCGATATTGAAACGCTATTTAAAGGAATTTACGCCGCCTGCAAAGAGGCATAACGTATATCACACTATTACATAAACACAAAAAGCAGGAGGCGAACCTCCTGCTTTTTGTGTTTATTAGCCTGTACTGTTTATGTATTGTATAGCTGCTAAAATAGCTTTTTGCTCAAGGCCATTAATGCCTGCTTTTTGTATTGCGCATCAATCAGTACCGAAACATTAAAATTACTACCTCCGTAGCTTACCATTAAAACAGGTATGTCTTTTAATGCCGTTGTAATTTGATTCACAAAACCGGTATTGTTGCTTCTGAAATCGCCAACCACGCATACAATTACCTGGTTGGTGTACGATGTTACCGTACCAAATTGCTTCAGTTCATTCACAATTTCATCCAGGTACTTTTGGTTGTCAATGGTTAACGACACCCCCACTTCGGAGGTGGTAATCATATCAATAGGTGTTTTATACTGCTCAAATATTTCAAATACCTTGCGCAAAAAACCGTGGGCCTGCAACATGCGCCCCGACTTAATTTTAATGGCGGTGATGCCGTCTTTTGCCGCTACTGCCTTTATTTTATTCAGTTCTGATTCGGCACAAATGGTGGTTCCCTTTGCACTCGGCTCCATGGTATTAAGCAACTTCACCGGCACTTGCGCCAGCTTAGCGGGCAACACACAGGTTGGGTGCAGAATTTTGGCGCCAAAATATGCCAGCTCCGCAGCTTCTTCAAATGAAAGCACGGCAATGGGTTTGGTATTTTCAACTACCCTTGGGTCGTTGTTGTGCATGCCGTCAATATCGGTCCAAATTTGTATCTCCTCCGCCACCAATGCGCCACCAATTAATGAGGCGGTGTAATCACTTCCGCCGCGTTGCAGGTTATCCACCTTGCCTTCGGCATTTTTGCAAATAAACCCCTGTGTAATGTAAATTTCGGCGTCGCCGGCATTGTCAAGCGCTGTACTAATGTTATTGCGTATAAATTCAAGATCAGGCTCTTTAAATTCATCAATGCGCATAAAATCCAACGCAGGTAAAAGAGCTGAGCTAATGCAAATTTCAGAAAGGTGCAAATGCATAAGACCAGTGGAAATTAACTCTCCCTGTGCCAGAATTTCCTTTTCCTCATCTTCGGTGAATTTTTCCAATACAAATGAGCGCAATGTGGCAAAATGGCTGGCAACCCAGGCCGCACCTTTTTCCTTATACACCGCTGAGGCAAACAACTCATCCACCACCGAATCGTATTTTTTTTCCAGTCCGATAATGGCTTCGGTGGCACCGTCCAGGTTGTTTTTATACAAGTATTCAGAAATTTCTACTAAACTATTGGTTGTTCCTGACATGGCAGACAACACAACAATTTTCTGCTCTCCATCGCTAATCAGTTTTCCAACCTCCTTAATGCGTAAAGCAGAACCTACTGATGTACCGCCAAATTTTAATACCTTCATGCGTATTGCGTATTTTGTTGTTTTCTTTTAAAATTTCGGGGTACAAAGATAATAGAAAAAACATGTCAAATGTCACCTATTTGCTTTGACTCATGCTATTTATATGGATGGGAAAATGGCATGAGTCAAAGCAAATAGGTGACATTTGACATGGCGACAAAAGTTCTGATCAAAACGAAAACAGGTGCATTTTGCAGGATTCATATTCCGATTCGCTGCTTTATTTCATCAGGATGATTAGATTTGTGTACCGGCGAAGCAGGCTATGGCCATTGAGTAACGGCACACCTGACCTTCTGTAAAAACTGAAAAACACAAATGGAACGTATCAACGGAATTGTTGTCATTGGCCTTGGCTATGTGGGTTTACCCCTGGCCGTTGAATTTGCAAAACATTACCCGGTAATTGGGTATGACATTAAACAAAAACGGGTAGATGAACTAAATACAGGCTTTGACAGTACGTTTGAAGTAGAGGAAAACAGCCTTAAAAAAGTGCTATCCAAGGAGCAAGGAAATTTCTCCACTCCCGGCCTGCACATTACCAGCG
>JAUIMD010000176.1 GCA_030433225.1 Bacteroidia bacterium | reverse complement strand
TCGTCCGGATTTCCGCGGTACGCTGCCTCCGACTGAACCATAACACGGTACTGTTTTCCAAAGCGATTAAAATCAGATGCGTAGTACCCGCCAATGTACCCCTGAAGGGCAGAAAGTACGGCACTCACTTCAATGCCCGATTGCATGCAGCGCGCCGCATCCACATCCACCTTGTATTGCGGAAACCCGGTGTTAAACGCGGTGCGTGCATATTGTATTTCAGGTCGCTGGTTAAGCTGTGACAAAAACTGGTTGGAAATTTTCTCAAAATCTTTGATGTCGCCGCCGGTTTTGTCTTCCAGCTTTAACTCAAAGCCTCCTGTAATACTAAACCCGGGCACCATAGGAGGAGAAAAAATAATGATCCGTGCATCTTTTATTTGTGCGGTAAGCCCGTATAATTTTGCAATGATGCTTTCCATATCCTGCCCTTCGCCGGTACGTTCGTCAAAGTGTTTGAGGTTACCAATAACCATTGCATAGGAGCTCCCGGTTCCACCCATAAAAGAGAAACCGGTAATAACGGTACGTGACCTGATTTCTGGCACCTGCTGAATAATACGATCCACCTCCATGGCTATTTCATTGGTTTTTTCGGCGGATGTAGCCGGTGGCAGTGCAATGTCAATAAACATGCGTCCGGTATCCTCTTTGGGCACAAAGCCTGAAGAGGTGGTGGACATGAGGTAGATCAGCAACACCAGAAATGCGACAATTACACCGGTTCCGGCCCATTTTTGGCGGATAAAAAAGGCGGTGGTTTTTTGGTAACGCGACGACATGTGGTAAAACATGGTGTTAAAGTTGCTGTAGAACCGCTGCATGAGGCCATTTTTTTTCTGCTCATCCTCTTCGTGTGGTTTTAAAAATATAGCACACAATGCAGGACTTAGCGTTAAGGCATTTACTGCCGACAGCAAAATGGCCACCGTTAGGGTAATGCCAAACTGGCGGTAAAAAACACCGGTAGTACCAGTAATAAAGGTAACCGGTACAAATACCGCACCCATTACCAGGGTGATGGAAATAATGGCGGTGGATATTTCGCTCATGGCTTTTATGGCGGCTTCCCGGGCACTTTTATACCCTTCATCCAGTTTGGTGTGTACGGCCTCTACCACCACAATGGCATCGTCTACCACAATGCCAATGGCCAGTACCAGGGCAAATAAAGTGAGCAGGTTAATGGTAAAACCAAACAGGTTGAGAAAAAAGAAGGTACCCACGATGGAAACCGGTACCGCAATGGCCGGAATCAGGGTGGCCCTGAAGTTTTGCAGAAATACAAACACCACAATAAACACCAGAATAAAGGCTTCTATTAAGGTGTGCAGTACTTTGTTAATGGAACTGTCCAAAAAGTCGTTCGAATTCATAAGTACCACGTATTCCACCCCGGGAGGAAAGGATTTTGAGGCCTCTTCCACTACCTCAAGCGATTGCAAAATAACGTCGCGGGCATTGGATCCGGCCGCCTGAAAAATAGCCATGGCGATGGCCGGCTGTCCCTGTGTTTGGGTACTGCGCTCGTAACTTATGGAGCCCATTTCTATGCGGGCAACATCTCGCAGGCGCAAAACATTGCCGTTTTCATCCGATTTAATGACAATTGCGCCAAACTCCTCGGGCTGGGTAAGTTTACCCCGGTACTTGATTTTGTACTCATAGCTTTGTTGGTTGTTTTGGCCAAAACTGCCCGGAGCGGCTTCCAGGTTTTGGTTATTAAGGGCGTGGGTAATGTCGGCAGGTATAAGGTTGTAACTTGCCAGTACGTCAGGTTTAAGCCATATGCGCATGGAATAATCGCGCGCGCCAAATACCATGGCTTCCCCAACACCTTCCACCCGTTGCACCTGAGGCATCAGGTTAATTTTGGTGTAGTTCTGCAAAAACGTTTCGTCAAATTCACCATCCTTGCTGTACAGCGAAAAAACAAGCAGCATGTTGTTTTGCCGTTTCGAGGTGATAACCCCTGAACGGGTTACCTCGCTGGGTAGCAAAGCGGTAGCACGAGCCACCCGGTTTTGTACGTTAACTGCGGCCATGTCGGGGTTGGTCCCTTGTTTAAAGTACACTTCAATACTTGCTGAACCGTTGTTGCTTGCGGTAGAATTCATGTAAATCATGTCTTCTACCCCGTTAATTTGTTCTTCGAGCGGAATAATTACACTGTTCAGCACCGTTTGGGCATCGGCGCCGGTATAGTTGGCACTTACACGTATGGTGGGTGGTGCAATGTCGGGGTACTGCTCTATGGGCAGGTTGGTTAATCCCAAAACTCCAAGTATCACCAGAACAATGGAAATAACGGTGGAAAGTACCGGACGCTCAATAAATATCTTAAACATATAATTTCATTTTTTGGGGAGGGAATGCCGGGGTTAATCGACCGTACTTCCTGTTAATTTGGGAGATATTACCATTCCGTTTTGCAGGCTTGAGAGGCCTTCCACTACAATTTTGTCTCCTTCGCTTAATCCGCGAGTAACCACATATGCCGATTTCAGGTTTCCGGTAATTACCTCGATGGCCGTATTCACCACTTTATTACCGTCATGCACCACATATACAAAGTGTTTGCCTTGTATATCAAAGGTAGCCGCCTGTGGTATGAGCAGCACGTTTTTATGGAGTTCCGGTAATCGCACACGGCCGCTGCTGCCTGACCGCAGTATGCCTTCGGGGTTGGCAAAGGAAGCCCGTATGTTAATGGCGCCGGTTTGGGCATCAATAATTCCGCTGGCCGTTTCAATTTGCCCTGTAAGGGGGTAAACCGATTGGTCGGAAAGTACCAGCGAAACCGGGGGAAGTTGTGCGAGTTTTTCGCGTGTGTTTTTGCCATCCAGCCCCTTAACAAAACTCAGAAAAGTACGTTCGTTCATTGAAAAATAAGCTTGCAGGGTGGCGGTGTTGGAAACCGTTGTGAGCGGACGCGTACTGGTGCTGCTAACCAGGCTTCCTACCCGGTAAGGAAAGTTCCCGATAATACCGTCGGTGGGGCTGGCAATTCGGGTATAGCTTAAGTTGGCTTTCGCATTTGCCAGGTTGGCCTGCGCCTGCGCCAGCTGGGCTTCCGCCAGGCTCAGGTTGGTTTTTACCGATTGCAGTTCAAATTCACTTACAATGTCTTTTTCTACCAGTGGGCGCGTTTTTTCCACATTGATGCGAGCCGTTTCTACCTGAGCCTCTGTTACCTTTACCTGGGCTTCGGCCGAGCGCACCTGCGCCTCAATGTCGTTGGCATTGAGTATAAAAAGAATTTGTCCCTTGCGAACCAGGTCGCCCTCATCTACCAGAATTTTTTCGATATATCCGGCAACTCTCGGGCGTATCTCTACGGTTTGCAGACCTTGTAGGGTAGTGGGGAAATCACGGTACAAGGTAACATCAGTAGTTCCAACGGTTTCCACCAGGTATTCGCGAGGCTGGGTCGTTTTTTGGTTGCCTGTGGATGACGTGCAGGCCTGTATAGCACTTAATATAACCAGCGTAGCGAGCCCAAATATGGGAAGAGTATGTTTCATGTTATGAAGCGTAAAGTTTAGTTGCGTTTGTCAACAATAGGAGTAAAAGTTGGTTTGTTGGGTATTGGTCTGGATTTTTTCAATCACCGATTGAAAATCCTTAAACTCTTGTTCCGTAACCCCCTTCAGCAATTCTTTGCTAAGTTCAACCGACAAATTTCGAGCGGTAGAAAAAACCTCAAACCCTTTTTGCGTTAGCATCAGGTTTTTCTTCCGCTTGTCGTGCTTATCTTGTATGCGCGCCACATAACGTAGCTCAATTAAAGTATTTACTTGCCTAAGAATGATGGATTTGTCTCTTTGAAAATGATTGGCTAAATCCTGTTGTGTAATGTCTTCGCGCAGGTTTATCAGGTGCAGCATCACGTACTGTTCAACGTTTAGCTGCAAACTTATTTTTTTAAATTTTTCCAGTAAACCCAGCTTTATCAGGTTCATGGTTTGCCCCATTAAATAGGAAAGTGGTTTTTCGTTAACCATATGCATTTGCTGTTGCACAAAAGTACAGGTAAAATAGTTGCGTATGTCAACTAAAATTATTTACGCATTGCAATTAATCATTTTTAAGGGGAGAAAACGATTTTTTAGAAAATGCATTTCGGTTAAGCTTTTGATTTATCGCCAGGTGGTCAATACCAAACAAATCGCCATGTATTTTATCAGGTACTTTCAGGCATTTACCATGATTAAAAAACAGGCCGCAATTTAATGGCCAATGAGCTTTTAGGGCTGCCCGGCTTTAAACACTATCTTTAACCCGTAAAACGATTTACTACTATGCGCTATCAACCCGCAGCACTCCTAATTTTTGCTTTCGTATTTTTGACTGGTACTACTTCTCTTTTTGGGGAAGAAACCGGTAGTGAACTGTGGTTTACCCACAATGCCCTTTACCCCGGTAATGCGCAATTTTGTCCGCAAGGAATTGCCATAACAGATGAACAGGGCAGTGTAAGCCTGGCGGGTGCCGAGTTGCAAAGCGGCCTGGCAAGCCTGTTTCACAAAACCATTGACCTTCATCCGCTTCCGCAGCAAGGAGATGTGGTGGTGGCATTGGGTGCACACGCCATTGCGCAGGGGTGGATATCCGGCGACGAGGTGAAAGCCCTGGGAAGTGAAGGGTTCTGTATCCGGCAACTGGCAGATTTTGATTTTATACTGCTCACCGGAAACACTCCCAAAGCGGTATTGTACGGCGTTTTTCATTACCTGCGTATGCTGCAAACCAAAAGCCTGTCATCCGCAATGCTCGATGTGGTTCAGGTACCGGCTTATGAAAAACGTGTATTAAATCATTGGGACAACCTGGATGGAACAGTGGAGCATGGGTATGCCGGAAAATCCATTTGGAAATGGGATGAGTTACCGAATAAGGTCAATTACCGTTACCGCGAGTATGCCCGGGCCAATGCTTCTATTGGTATAAACGGAGTGGTGCTTAACAATGTTAATGCCAGTCCGCAGGTGTTGGCCAGTGGTTATTTGTACAAGATAAAGGCAATTGCCGACGAGCTGCGTCCCTATGGCATGCAGGTATATTTATCGGTCAACTTTGCATCGCCCATGGTGTTGGGTGATTTGCCGGATGCCAACCCGCAAAATCCGGCTACGGTGACCTGGTGGCAAAATAAAGTAGCCGATATTTATGCCCTGATTCCCGATTTTGGAGGATTTTTAGTGAAAGCGAATTCGGAGGGACAACCGGGGCCACAGGATTATAACCTTACGCATGCAGATGGTGCCAATATGCT
>JAUIMD010000175.1 GCA_030433225.1 Bacteroidia bacterium | reverse complement strand
TCCTCCCAAACGCGGCGTTGCATGCGTTTCGAAACGTTTAAATAACCTTTCGAGCTTTTGCGGCAGGATGCCTTCGCCCTGGTCCTGCACATGAATGTACACGTGTTGCGCATCTGCCTCCACCTGAACGGTAACACGGGTACGGTTGGCCGAATATTTAAAGGCGTTTGACAGCAGGTTGTATACAATTTTCTCCAGCTTATCCTTGTCTGACCACAGGGCAAGCCCGTTACCGGAGGCCTCCAGGTTAAAAGCAATTTGCTTATCGCGCGCCACAAACTGGAAACCTTCCATTACCCGGCGTAAATAGCCGTGCACTTCCAGCTCTTCAATGCACAAGCGGGTTTTGCGCGATTGAATGCGCCGCACGTCCAGCATTTGGTTTACCATACGCAGCATACGGTCGGTATTTTTCTTTACCAGGGTTAAATGCTGTCGCGCATCATCGGTTATGGGCTCGTTTTCCAGCACATCCGTTACCGGACCAGAAATCAGGGTAAGCGGGGTGCGCAACTCGTGAGATACGTCGGTAAAAAACTTCATTTTCAGTTCGGCCATTTGCTTTTCCATGTTTACGGCATAGCGCAGGCGGTAAATGGTAAAAACAATGTACACCGATGCAACTACCACCAGCAAAATGACCAGAACAATCACCACCTTGGCCAAACGGGTTTCCATAAAGCGGGGTTCTATGCGGATGTTTAACATGCGCGGTGTGTCTTCCCACAAGCCGTTACTGTTGGTGGCTTTTACCATAAACCGGTAATTTCCGGGCGCCAGGTTGGTATAACTGGCTGAACGGTTTGCACCTGAATATTGCCAGGTGTCATCCAGCCCTTCCAGTTTATAGGCATACTTAATGTTGGCAGGCTCTGCAAAATCCAAGCGGGCAAATTGCAACACCAGGTTTCGCTGCCCGGGCTCAAGTACCAGGTTGGTTAGGTTGTGCGGACTGGTTGCTACCGGGGCGCCCTGCACAACAATACGGGTAAATACAATGGACGTTTCGCGGCTGTAATGCAGCGCCATGTAAGGGTTGAATTCTAAAATTCCCTGGTCGGTCCCCATCACAATTTTCCCGCTTCGCGACCGTAAAGGGGCAGCCTCCGAAAAAACCAGGTTTTGCTGCATTACGGGGTTGTTGAAAAAATCCATTTGCAACTCCGTAGCTCCCAGGCGCAATAAGCCCTGCCGGCAAATTACCCACTTTATGTCATTGGTATCCGCCAACATGGAAAGTCCGAAATTGGCCGGAAAACTGTTCTCTTTCGACAGTTCTTTCATTTGCGGCCTATCGGTAAAAAGGGTGGCCGGCTGTAACTTTTGAACTCCGCCGTTTTGCACAATGGCATACGAGTTTCCCTGCTGATCGGTATAGGTATAAAAAACGTCTTTCCCGGTAACCGGAAACGTCTCCTGCACAGGGGATTGATCATAAAAACCACGGCTTTCCTTAGGATTGTCGGGATTATACTGCCATACCAATACGCCTTTTTTGGTTCCTACCAACAAGGCATTTTTGCTAATTTGGCTGAGGTTACGAACGGTTGAAAAATGCGCTACGGGATAGGAAGAAAAGGTATTTTCGGGATGTAAAAATTCCAGCGAATCCCCTTGTTCCCGCACCAGGTTGATGCCTCCGCCGTAGGTTCCCAGCCATATTCTGCCCGCCGAATCCTCCAAAATAGAATAAATGCTGTTGCTGGAAATGCTGTAAGGCTGTTCAAGGTTTTGCTGATAATTGGTGGCCCGGTAGGCATAAGGTTCAGTTCCCGTGGGCGTAAATGTGTACAAACCACGGTTGCGGGTGCCCATATACACGCGGCCTGCACTATCTTCGTGCATGGCATAAATGTTGCCTTTAAATGGAATCACCTCCTTCGAAAGCTGGCCATTCTCGTCAAAATACCCCAATAGGCGGTAGTTTTCATCCAGCAGTTTCAACCGGTTATTTTTGCATCCCACCCAAAAATTTCCACGTTTATCCTGCATAAGCGCACGTACCTCGTATTCGTCTTCTTCTTTGGGTATAAGCGAATAATTGGCCGGGAAAAAAGATACTTTACACAGGGTTTTGTGATTGTCCAGCCAGTAATTCCCTTGCTTATCCCAGTACGAAAAGCGTACAGGAGGTGCCAGCGGCACATCCCTCCCGTCTTCTTTTATCGTGGCATAGGTCAATTGGCGCGTATCCCGGTTGTAATAACACAGGTTTTCGCCTTTTGGTATCACCCAAACCGTTCCCTGCCGATCAATATGGAACATGGGTTTGTTGGCATCCTGGTGCCGGATGTAGGGTTTTTGCGGGGCATGTAAAATACGTACTTCCTCGGTATGCGCATCGTAATGCAATATTCCGGGATCACCGTTCCACATCCATACATCACCGGACGGATCCTGTGCCAAGCGAAAAATCTGGTTTTTGGCATGGGGCGCTATATCCACCCTTACCTGACGAAACGTTTTTGTGGAAAGGTTGTAAAGCAACAGGCCCTGGCTATTGGTAGCAATGGCCAGCGTATGCTCTTTTATACCGCGAATGCTGGAAATTTTGGAAGGGGAAAAGGGAATGTGCACCGGTTCAATGGTCTCTGATGTTGGATTGTATCGGCCCAGATTATGGTCAAAATCGGTAAAATACAAAGTGCCGTGCACATCGGCGGCATGAAAGTACGGGATGGAAGCATTCACCTTTTTCGCTCCCATTACGTGCATGTTGGTATCGGTAAAAATCCATTCGTCTCCATCACGGTCCTGGTACACTTTAGCAATCATCTCGTTCGGGTAATGGATTTTTTCAACGCCTTTTGCTGTGCGTATGAGGCTATCCTGCACCCGCAGTGCCGTACCGTCTTTATACAATATCCAGGTAACTCCCTTCTTCAGGGGCTGAATCAGATCCACACTTTCCCGGGGAAGATTTTCGGCAGTTAGGTTTTCGTGGAGGTCTACAAAGCGCTCCACGTCGGTTAAAAACAAATAGGGACGCCCATCGCTGTTTCTGCACCAGAGGTTGCCCTCTGAGTTTTCGATAATCTCATTTATTTCGGATGATGCCAGGTACGTTCCCTGGGTTGTAAGCAAGGGGACATAGGAAAAGGTGTATCCGTCAAATTTAATAAGGCCGTTGCGTGAGGCAATCCAAAGCAGCCCGGCATTGGTTTGTGTCATGTCTAAAAAAGAGCCGTTCAGGTAGCCATCATTAAAATTGTAGGGTTTAAAAGTGCACACCGGTTGCGCATATCCCGCTAAGAATATCCCCCATAAAGCCCACAAAATGCATATTTTCTTACCCATACGTCCAATACCAAAACCGAAGGAACAGGTCCGTTGCCGCATGAAATGCAGCCACCCATCCGATTTAACTGCTAACTTAAGGGTTATTCTTTAATTTACATGAAGCAGCAACTTTCTTTCACAAAATTCGTCACAAAACCGGTTTTCGTACAAATTTGCTAGGATGGCGCACTATTCTCCTGAACCGGTTTAGAGGAACCCTTATCTTTGTCCCGGCTGTAAATCCTGTAATTCGGAGAAAACGGAAAGATGGCCTGCCTGAGATGGCTTCAAAAAAAGCCATGCTCATTACCTTATAAAATTTAACCGCTAAGTATAAAAAGTCCCTATGTATTTTCAACGTCTGTCCCTCATTTTGGCAACTTGCCTGTTTTTGCTTCCAACCCTTTCCGCCCAGGAAATTACGGCCACCGTTAACAGCGATAAATCCGCCGAAATGTCCAACGGTATCATTGATGTAAAGATTAACAGTAAGGGCCATGTCACTTATTTTTCTTTGAATGGAAAGGATGTGGTAAATGCAGATAATGGCGGGCGTTTCTACTTTAGTTACAATTCAGACACCTACAATGAGCTTGCTCCCCACAAGGCATCGGTTACACGACTTACAGACAGCTTGGTGGAAATAAAACACGAAAAACTAAGTGGAGAACTCCTTGTGGAGCAGTCGTACATTTTGTTGAAAGATGTGCCTGGAGCCTATTGTTACATTACCCTGAAAGGTAGCCGAAGCCCGGTAAGCGTGGCCGAAATGCGGGTAGTTTTTCGGGTGGATCCGGATCAGTTTACCTATGCCTATGTAAGTGATGCACAACAAGGCCCCATGGTATCTCCGGCCGACCTTACCAATGTGGAAGAAATTATGGATGCGACCTACCGCCTGCGCGATGGCAGCATTTATACGAAATACGATTGGGCCAATTATGTGGATAACGACATAGTGCATGGCTTGTGTAATGAGGAAACCGGGGTTTGGGTGGTATCCTCCAGCGACGAATACCTGAACGGTGGCCCCATGAAACAAGAACTAATGGTGCATGGAACCAGCAAAACACCCCTTGCCCTTAAAATGTTGCAGGGGCAGCACTTTGGGGCCGGAACCTTACACCTGGAACCGGGCGAAGAAAAGATATACGGTCCCTTTTTTATTTATGCGAACGCCGGTAACAGCAAGGAGGAACTGATAGAAGACGCCAAAAACTATGCACAACAGGAACAGGCAGCATGGCCCTACACCTGGATGGAAAACCCGCTTTACCCGACCCAACGAACAACGGTACACGGGCAGTTGCAACCGTATTTTGACCTTTCGCCCGAATATATGATGGTGGTGCTGGCCGAACACGGAAGCACATTGTACGAACAAGGAAAAGATTACATGTATTGGACAAAGGCCGATGCCAACGGCCATTTTACCCTCCCCCATGTGCGCGAAAATAAGTATAGCCTATATGTATTTGCCACCGAAGGAGAAATGTTTGACGAACTGGAATTTGAAAACATCGAAGTATCAGGCGAGTCGGTGGATTTGGGTGTACTTTCGGTGGTGCCTGAAAAATTTGGTCAGCTCGTTTGGCAACTGGGAACGCCCGACCGTACCGCGCGTGAATTCCGCCTGGCCGATGAACCTCGCGCGTACGGCATGTGGGATCGGGTTCCTGCCAACCTCACCTACACCATTGGCGAAAGCGAACCGGACCAGAACTGGTACTATGCCCAAACCAAAGAAGGAAAGTGGAACATCCGTTTTACCCATAACCGGGAAGAAATAAGCCGATTTTCGTACCTGAAGGTGGCCATTGCCGGAGCCGCCAGCAGCCCCACTGTTGACGTGTACATGAACAACCGTATTATTGGAAGAATTAATGGCGGCAACGATGCCAGCGTTTACCGCAGTGCCAACCAGGGAGGACGTTACCAGCTTAAAACCTTCCGCTTTTTTTCCAGTTACCTGAACGAAGGGGAAAACACCCTTACGTTTCAAATGGAAGATGTG
>JAUIMD010000174.1 GCA_030433225.1 Bacteroidia bacterium | reverse complement strand
ACATCGTCGGGCGTATGGTGGTCGCAAATAATAAAGTCGATGCCCCTTTCTTTGGCATATTCCACCTTTTCTATGGCTTTAATGCCACAGTCCAGCGCAATAATTAAAGAGTAGCCGTTTTCTTTTGCATAATCAATTCCCGTGTAGGATATTCCGTAACCTTCTGAATATCGGTCGGGTATGTAATATTCTATGTTGGAACTGGAAGCGTATTTACGTAGAAATGAATACACTAGAGCCACTGATGTAGTGCCGTCAACATCGTAATCCCCATAAACCATAATCTTTTCTTTAAGGCCCAAAGCCTCATTTAGCCGGTTTATGGCCTTATGCATATCCACCATTAAAAAAGGATCGTGCAAATCCTCTAATTGTGGCCTGAAGAACGCTTTTGCCTCATCGAAATTGGTAATCCCTCTGGATACCAAAAGTTTAGCGAGTACTTGATGGATGTTTAGTTCTTCTGCAAGTTGTTTAATGTTTAATTTGTCTTCATCAGATGGCGTTAAAAAATTCCATCTTTTTATCATTGTATAAATTTTTTCTTCTTTGGCTGAATGGTACGGTTCTTCCAACGGCCGTGTCATTCAGGCAGGTGCAAACAGCAATGGCGTTTTAACCTTGCCTTGTAATGCAGCGCTGTGCACCCCGCAACACCCGTTTTTAAAGGGTGCATTGGGGTAAATATAAATATTATTATTCGAAGTGTATTTTGTGGATACGTTATTTTATAACAATTTGTCCACCATTAAGGATTCTGGCCTTACAACTGGTTTGGCAGCCATTTGAGTAAGGTATCCACCGAAATTCCTAAGCGCTCTGAATAGTCTTTCATTTGGTCGTCACCAATGGGACCAATGGCAAAATATTCTGATTTTGGATGGGCAAATACCAGGCAACTTACCGCTGCATTGGGGTACATGGCTCCGTTTTCGGTGAGCGTAATTCCGGCCTTGTCCAGCGGAATAAGCTTGTTCAGCAAAAAGTTGTCGGCCTGGTTTGGCATGGATGGATACCCGATGGCCGGGCGAATTCCCTGGTACCTTACCATAAACAATTCGTTGAGGCTCAGTGCTTCCTTGGGAGCAAACCCCCAGTGTTTTTTGCGTATCTCTTCATGCAACCACTCTGCGGCAGCTTCGGCCAGTCGGTCGGCTAAAATTTGCGCCAGAATTGCCGAATAATCGTCGTTGGCCTGTTCAAACTTTTCCGAAATTTCTTTCACCCCAATTCCGGCGGTTACAGCAAAAGCACAAACGTAATCCTTTAATTCAGAATTAACCGGTGCAACGTAATCGCTTAAGTTGGAGTATACTCCGGTGCGGTTTTCTACCTGTTGGCGGAGGAAGGGGAAGCGTAGCAGCTCTTTTCCATCCTGGTAAAATAAAAGATCGTTCACATCTGATTTTGCTTCAAAAAATCCCATAACCCCCTTGCTTTTTAGGGATTTGTCTTTTTCCCAAACATCCAGCAATGCATTGGCATCCGCGTATAATTTATAGGCTTCATTGGCCTTGTCGCGTTCTGTTCCTTCGGCAAAGTTGGCCAGCCAGGCTTCCTTTTCCCGGTCATTGGCAAATAATGCAATGCCCTCGTAACGGCCGGGTAGGCGCCATGCTTTGTACAAAAACGACCAGTCGATGTAGTTACGCAAGGTATGGATGGAAATGTCCTCAATTACCTTTGTGCCCAGGAATCCGGGAACAGGAATATCCTCCTCCTTAAATTCAATCTCGAACTTCTTTTGGGTAGCTTCTTCGAGCGACAGCAGTTTACGCACGGGTTTGCCGGCATAATTGTTTCGCATGTCTTCATACTCCTGCTTCATTTGCTTATGAAATGCCTCTTTTTTATGCTCAATTACCAGGTTTGATGCAACCTGCGCACTGGTGGAGGCATCTTTCACATACACTACCGTTTGCGAATAATGCGGATCAATTTTTACGGCAGTATGAATTTTGGAAGTGGTGGCTCCCCCAATCATTAACGGAATTTTCATGCCCCTTTTCTCCATTTCTGCGGCCACATTGGCCATTTCTTCCAAAGAGGGGGTAATCAAACCGCTTAAACCAATGATGTCTACATTCTCTTTAACCGCCGTATCCAGTATTTTTTCGGTTGGAACCATTACTCCAAGGTCAATAACCTCAAAGTTGTTGCACCCAAGAATAACACCTACGATGTTTTTACCGATGTCGTGCACATCTCCTTTCACCGTTGCCATTAGTACCTTACCGGCAGAGGATTTGCCTCCCTTTTTCTGGGCCTCGATGTAGGGGAGGAGGATGGCTACCGCCGCTTTCATAATGCGGGCGGTTTTTACCACCTGGGGAAGAAACATTTTCCCGCTTCCAAACAACTCTCCAACCACATTCATGCCGGCCATCAGTGGCTTTTCTATAATTTCAAGGGCGCTGTCGTATTTTCCAAGCGCCTCATTTATGTCCGTATCCAAATAATCGCCAATGCCCTTTACCAGGCAATACGTAAGCCGGTCTTCCAGGCTTTCTTCACGCCATGCAGCTACTTTAACAGCCTGCCCACCCTGTTGCTGATCCTTAATGGTTTCGGCATAATCCACCAAACGTTCGGTGGCATCAGGTCGGCGGTTCAGCACCACGTCTTCCACATATTCCAGCAATTCCTTTGGAATATCATCGTATATCTCGAGCATGGCAGGGTTCACAATTCCCATATCCAGCCCTTCTTTTATGGCATAGTATAAAAATACCGAATGGATGGCTTCACGTACCACATTGTTTCCGCGAAACGAAAACGAAAGGTTACTGATTCCCCCGCTGATGTGGGCATGTGGCAGGTTCGCCTTAATCCATTTAACCGTTTCAATAAAATCTACCGCGTAGTTGTTGTGTTCCTCAATGCCGGTTGCAATGGCCAGCACATTGGGGTCAAAAATGATATCTTCAGGCGGAAATTTTACTTTTTCTGTCAGTAGTTTGTAGGCACGCTCGCAAATTTCGGTGCGGCGTTCAAAACTGTCGGCCTGGCCGGTTTCATCAAAGGCCATCACCACCACGGCTGCACCGTAGCGTTTTATGATGGAAGCGTGCTTCAAAAATTCTTCTTCCCCTTCTTTTAAGGAAATAGAGTTTACCACCGATTTTCCCTGAAGACATTTCAAACCGGCTTCCAATACTTCAAATTTGGAGGAGTCGACCATTACGGGCACCCGCGATACGTCGGGGTCGGACATGAGCATATTAAGGAATTTCACCATTTCCTCTTTGGCTTCCAACATGGCATCATCCATATTTACGTCCAAAATCTGCGCTCCGTTTTCTACCTGGTGGCGTGCTATGGAAACGGCTTCTTCATATTTTTTCTCCTTAATAAGGCGCAAAAATTTACGTGAGCCTGCTACGTTGCAGCGCTCCCCAATGTTGATGAAGTTACTTTCGGAGTTGATTTTCAGGGTTTCCAAACCACTCAGTCGGGTTACATGGTCCTTCTCCTTTATAATGTGACTGTTGTGTTTTTCGGCAATTTTAACCAATGCACCAATGTGTTCCGGCGTGGTACCACAGCATCCTCCAATAATGTTAACTTTTCGGTCCTTCAACCAGTTTTCAAGCAAACCGGCCATTTCGTCGGGGGTTTGGTCGTATTCTCCAAACTGGTTGGGCAAGCCGGCATTGGGGTGAGTGCTGATGTAAAACGGAGCATTTTTCGACAATTCGTTTACGTATGGCTCCAGTTCTTTGGCACCCAGCGAGCAGTTCAATCCCACACTCAGCAGGTTGAGGTGCGAAATTGAAGTTAAAAATCCGTTCAAAGTCTGACCGGACAAGGTACGTCCGCTGGCATCGGTAATGGTACCTGACACCATAATGGGCAGTTCTACTCCTTTTTCCTCAAAAACCTCTTCTATGGCAATAAGGGCAGCCTTGGCATTCAGGGTGTCAAAAATGGTTTCCACCATCATCAGGTCAACTTTTCCATCCACCAGGGCTCCGGTCGCTTCTTTGTACGATTGCTTTACCTCATCAAAGGTACAGGCCCGGTAGCCGGGGTCGTTTACATTGGGGGATAAGGAAAGTGCCTTGTTCATGGGGCCCAGCACACCACACACAAACCTTGGTTTGTCGGGGGTTTTGGCGGTGTATTCATCGGCAATTTCGCGTGCCAGCGTAGCGGCCTGAAAATTCAGTGCATACACCTGGTCTTCCATGTCATAGTCGGCCTGCGAAATAGAAGTGGAGTTAAACGTGTTGGTTTCAATAATGTCAGAACCGGCTTCCAGGTACTTTCCGTGAATTTCCTTAATAATATGCGGCTGAGTAATGGCGAGCAAATCATTGTTGCCTTTAATCAGCATGTGGTAATCTTTAAATTGGTCTCCACGGTAATCCTCCTCACTTAAACGGTAAGTTTGTATGAGGCTTCCCATGGCACCATCCAGTACCAGAATTTTATGTTTTAATAGCTCACGGATGTCAATTTTCTGACCCATTTGGTATCTTTTTTTAGTTAATCGGAAGCGGGTGTGCCTTAAAAACTGTGCGGCTTATTCAGGCAAACGTTTTGGTTTTGCGATTTTTTCAAAAGCCTTTGCTGTCACCAAATCCTTCAAAATGAATTGTATGATGCTCCCCTTATTTAATCTGCAAAAGTATAATAATTTTAAAAGGTTTTGGTACGAAAATGCCCTCCCGTAAAAATGTTTGTTAAATTTTTTTTTTGATGAAACATTTAAAAACAACTTGTGTTATATAACCTGAGACCGGACGATGATTACATTCTGTTTTAAGGGTATTTCGTTGTGTTTTAATTTTGTGGTTTGTTTCTGTCCGGTCTCTTTTTCCTTATTTTTGCATCGTTAAAACTTAATTGTATAACTAAATTAATATCTAAATTATGTCAGTATTAGTTGGCAAAAAAGCCCCTGTGTTCTCTGAAGCAGCAGTTGTAAATGGCGGAGAAATCGTAGAAGAATTCTCATTAAGCCAGTATATTGGTAAAAAATACGTAGTGTTTTTCTTCTATCCGGCCGATTTTACCTTTGTGTGCCCTACCGAATTGTTGGCGTTCCAAAAGAAATTAGCTGATTTTGAAAGCAGAGATGTTGCAGTTGTTGGTTGTTCAACCGACACTGAATTCTCGCATTGGAAATGGTTACAAACCGACTTAAACGACGGTGGAATTAAGGGTGTAAAATATCCGTTGGTTGCGGACAAATCAAAAACCATTGCCGAAAACTATGATGTTTTGGCAGGCGATTACGATGTTAACGAAGAGGGTGAAGCTACTTTTACCGGAGCTCCTTTGGCATACCGT
>JAUIMD010000173.1 GCA_030433225.1 Bacteroidia bacterium | reverse complement strand
GGTAGCAATGACCCAGGTAGAAGGCGCTTTCGGTCTTGTTGTAATGTGTCTGGACACTCCCAAAAAACTGTATGCAACCCGCCGAGGAAGTCCCCTGGTGGTTGGTGTTGGGAAAGGCGAGTATTTCATTGCTTCCGATGCCACTCCTATTGTGGAGCACACCAAAAGTGTAATTTATCTGGATGATAACGACCTGGCCATCCTTTTTAAAGATCGCCTGGAGTTGCGTACCATAGAAATAGGTCAGGAAAAGTCGCCCCTCATCAAAGAAATTGAACTGGATGTGGAAGCCATCGAAAAAGGAGGCTTCAGCCATTTCATGGAAAAAGAAATTTTTGAACAATCAAAAGCACTGGCCGATACCTTTCGTGGTAGACTGATAGCAGACAATCCCCAAATTAAACTGGGTGGATTAAAATCCGTATCGGAACGCCTTCAGAAGGTTCGTAGAATCATAATTGTTTCGTGCGGAACCAGCTGGCATGCCGGCTTAATTGGCGAGTACATTATTGAAAAACTTGCCAAAATTTCGGTGGAAGTGGAATACGCATCCGAGTTCAGGTACCGCGACCCCATTATAAACGAGGACGATGCCGTTTTGGCGATTACCCAAAGTGGAGAAACTGCCGATACCCTGGCGGCCTTAAAGCTGGCCAAGGAAGCCGGCGCTCTTATTTTGGGCATTTGCAATGTGGTGGGATCCAGCATTCCACGCGAAACCGATGCCGGGGTGTACACCCACGCCGGGCCGGAAATTGGGGTGGCATCCACCAAAGCATTTACCACCCAGGTGGCCGTGTTGCAACTTATCGCCATAAAACTGGGGCGCGACAAAGGACTAATTGGCGACGAAGAGTTTGCCGGCCTGATTCAGGAAATGGCATCCGTACCAGCTAAAATTGAAAAACTGCTGGAAAAGAACAATTACATTGAGCAATTAGCCGAGGAGTTTAAAGATGCTTCCAACTTCCTTTTCCTGGGGCGCGGGGTACAATTTCCGGTAGCATTGGAAGGCGCTTTAAAGCTCAAAGAAATCAGCTACATCCACGCAGAAGGCTACCCATCTGCCGAAATGAAGCACGGCCCCATTGCCCTGATTGACGAAAACATGCCGGTGGTGTTCATTGCCTCAAAAAGCGAGCACCTCGATAAAACCATCAGCAACATTCAGGAAGTAAAAGCCCGTAAGGGACGCATAATTTCCATCACCACCGAAGGGGACACAACGGTAAAAGGCATATCGGAACATGTGATTGAAATTCCGAAAACCCATGAATTTATTGCGCCTCTGCTAACCGTGGTACCCCTGCAATTACTGGCCTACCACATAGCCTTAAAACGCGGGTGCAATGTGGATCAACCCCGTAACCTGGCAAAATCGGTTACCGTGGAATAAATCGCATTTAATCGTGAACTTATTATATAGAAGAGGGCATATACACCAGTGTATGTCCTCATTTTTTTATTTATTTTGTCGGACTACCACTTGTTAATGTACAAAAATGGCTAAACGAAAACCCGAAATAGAACTTTACAGCTACGGCATTTATACGGAATGGGACAGCACGTCAAAAGAAATACCGAAGCTGCTTGAAATAACCGATGAAATACCCGTTAAGGAAGGCATTGAATTTGGATATGTACTTAAAATAAAAAAAGCAAAGGGCAGCAAGATTGATCTCGAAATTCACCACCCTCCCATTAAAGATGAACACGGCAAACCAATGCCTGTGTTTACAGCGCAATTGTATGTCAATTCTAACAATTTTACCTACTTTCAGGGTGACACGGTATGGGAACCTCTGGCAGAAAAGGCGGGTGAATGGATGCTGATCACTTTTATGGATGGGAAGGAAATTGCCCGCAAAAAGTTTAAACTGGTATATACTCAGGAAGCTTAAAATCCTTTACAAGCACTATTTTTTAAATACACTGTACCGAAAACCAACGGTAAACAAAACACTAAAATTTTTGGCACTGGAGCTTAAGCTGTAGTAGTTTTTAGATGTATAATTGGTGAGGTAACGAAAATTTTGGTCAAACTCTTCGTACTCGTTATTGTACAGCTTGTCAATTTTACGCAAACCGAGTCCGGCATTCATTTCCACAAAAATATACGAATTGCTGGTCCAGTAAAACTCAACGCCTCCCCCTACCATAAGGCCATAGTCAACCGAATTGGTCTGGTGCTTTGAGTCTTCCTCAAAATTATACGCATCCGTATAAGCCGAATTGCCCGACAACTCGGTAACAATGCTGCTCCCTGCGGTATTCGACTTTAATAAAAACCCGGCATACGGTCCGCCCTGTATAAAATAGGTGGTTCTACTGGGCCATGCGTATTTTAATAATACCGGCACTACCAGGTACGAATTTTTCACATTGCGTTTGTAAAGGGTGGTGGTGGTTACCTCGTTCTCACCGGCAGATAAGGTTTCCACCTTTTCGTTTTCCAGAAATTTCCCTTTTGTTTCATAACTCCCATAGGTTTTAAGCGACAAATTCCGTTTCAATGGAATATCCAGGTACACCCCTCCTGCAATATTGAAGATAAAATCCTTTAAAAAGGAGGATTGGTAATCGAAAGGAACTGCACCGTAAATATACCCTTCGGTTCCTAAACTGTCTTTATATATGCGGTTAGGCATATATGTTTTGTAAGGAGCATGTACATCTACCAAATCGGCATTGTACGCAGCGGCCGGCACTTCGGCACTGTATAGGTTGGAACCATTGAACCCCGCGTAAATTCCAAAGGATACGATGGGTTTGGTAGCCGCGTGTACCGCAGCAGTTAAAACAAAACACAAAAAGAGAACAGTATACTTGATTTTCATTACAGGCAGCTCATGGATTTGTAATACATTTACAAATTAATAACATTTATTTAACGTATCACAATATCCCGAACACTTTTTTCTCCCAAATACTCATTTAAGGATGCCAAAATTGTCGTTTTTTTCATCATTAGTTCATTGCGCGCCATGGCTGACGTCATTTCAATATATACAACACCTGATTTAAACCGAACAGTTTTGGTATACCTGCCAAATAAAGGGCCTACAATTTTGGGCCAGCCCTCAGCCAGCGTGCGCTCCAGAAACTTTTCTTCCAGCCCATTTGCCCGGAGGTAGCTTCTCAGCAGGGAGTTTACTTTTTTAAAATCGTCTCGCATCTGTCAGGACTCATTGGAGTGAACGGCTCCGTTTACAACATTAAAAATACGGTATTCGCGTTCAATTTTTTCTAAAATATCCGAAAGGTGCTCTCGGTTGGTATCGGTAATAAAAATTTGCCCATATGCCTCATCCGATACCAGCTTTACGATCTGTTCCACCCGGCTGGCATCCAGTTTATCAAAAACGTCATCCAGCAATAAAATGGGGGCAAACCGGTTCACCTTACGTATAAATGCGTACTGGGCCAACTTTAGTGAAATCAAATACGTCTTTCTTTGGCCCTGAGACCCTTCTCTTTTTATAGGGAATCCATTGAGTTTAAAAATCAAATCGTCTTTATGTATGCCCTTAGTGGTGTAGCCCAATGCCAGGTCCTTTTCGTAAGTTGCCCTTAACTGTTGGGCCAGCTGACCGTTTTCCATGTCCGACTTGTACATTAAATCAATTACCTCCTGGTTGCCCGAAATAAAAGCATACAGTTCATTAAAAACCGGCAGTAAATCTTCGATAAATTGCATACGTTTCTGGTGGATAACCGCGGCAAAAGTCGACAACTGCTCATCCAGAATTTCGAACAAGGTGGGGTCGGCTGCCCGCCCCTGCACCGATTTAAGCAATGCATTACGCTGTGCCAGAATTCGGTTGTATCGAATTACGGTTTGCAGGTATTGCTGGTCGTATTGCGAAATTACCCCGTTCATGTACTTTCGGCGTTCTTCGCTGCCTTCCGTTACCAATTGCGTATCTGCCGGCGAAACCATTACCAGGGGCAACAAACCAATATGGTCTGAAAGTTTCGTGTATTCCTTATCGTTACGCTTAAACTGCTTTTTTTGGCGGGCCCGTAATCCGCAGTAAATTAATTCGTCCTTTTCAAGGCGCTGATACACCCCCTTAACCAACATCATATCTTCGTTGTGTTTCAGGGTATGGCTGTCGGAGGTATTAAAATAACTTTTGCAAAACGACAAGTAATAAATGGCATCAAGCAGGTTTGTTTTTCCCACCCCATTGTTTCCAATAAAGCAGTTAATCTTAGGCGAAAATTCCAACTCGGCCTGTTCAATGTTTTTAAAATTAAGTAACGATAACCTGTTTAACCTCATACCAACTGTGTAAGCATTCGTACCACAAATGGCAAATGTAAAATTTATACGGCAGATGAGGTATCGTGCAAACGAATTGTTTTAAACAATTTAAGGGCGTTGGCACCCTGTATAATTTTTAACAAAAGCATTGACGATTTGCGTAAAAAATTTACCTTTGCTTCCCTTATAAAAAGAGTGTAAAGAAATGTCTAAAAAGTCAGAACAAATTAAACATCAGGAAGAAAATCTGGAACACCTGGAGTCGGCTTTAACCAAGTCGGAGGCGTTCATCGAAAAATATCAGAATCACATCCTTATTGTATTGGGTGCAGTATTGCTTGTAGTTTTAGGAACCATGGGTTACAGCAAGTACATTGTTGAACCCAAAGAAGAAGCTGCCCAAACCGAAATGTACCCATCAGAGCTGCACTTTGAAGCCGACAGTTTTCAACTCGCTTTAAATGGTGACGGAAGTTCTCTTGGTTTTTTAACCATTGCTCAGGATTACAGCAGTACACCTTCCGGAAATCTGGCCAAATATTATGCCGGCATATGCTACCTGCACTTAGGCGAATACGAGGAAGCATTGAACTACCTGAAGAAATTTTCATTAAAAGGTGAGCAACTGGCTCCGGTAGCGTTGGGAGCTATGGGCGATTGTTACCTTGAACTGGATCAAACCGCAAAAGCCATTAGTGCATACAAAGAAGCTGCCGCCTATAAAAACGATTTAACTACCCCTATCCATTTGCAAAAACTTGGGGTAGCGTACGAAATCAGCGGTGAAACCGACAAAGCCATTGAGGTGTACAACCAAATTAAACTGGCCTACCCCGAGAGCACTGAAGCGCGCGAAATTGACAAGTACATCCAACGCGCCAAAGCGGTACAAGGATAGTACAGTTGGCTGTAGCCTGCAAACAAAATGCATGGATTGTATGTTACATGAATAGTTCGCTATTGGATATGCAACTCCTGAAAACGTGAAAAACAAATCAACATACATCAAGGTCATTCTATTTTTAGGATGACCTTTT
>JAUIMD010000172.1 GCA_030433225.1 Bacteroidia bacterium | reverse complement strand
GCGCCTTACCCAGGCCGATTTTCGCGGTTTTTCGCCGGTATAGGTAAGGGCATTTTTATACACCGGCAAAAACAAAGAGGCGCTTTTTATACGGAGTGCCGGAAGTAACCAATACACCAACAGTGGTAACGGGAGTAAAAAAAACACCCACCAAAACGCTATTTCAAAATTATCGGGCATGGGTTAATATCCATTGTTTTGCATTGCGCATAATGCGTTTCTTTTCCATTCTTTCCGGTTCTTTACCTTCATATAGGGCGGCACTCACAGGGGCTTCCAACCCCCTGAAATTAACTTTTCGACCGGTTTTGTCGAGGTAACTTAACCATTCCATCCCGTGCAAGGCTGCGACCTCTTCCCTTCCAAAAAGCCTGATGGCTACGCGTTTTAAAATAGCGAAAACGTTGGTCACATTCATTTTAGAAAGAGATACCGCATCCAATTCATGAAGCGCAGCTCTTAAAAAACGGTTTTTCAGGTGTTTGCGAATTTTACGGACTATAGCTATTGCCGCAAGCAATAAAACCAAAGCAAGCAACAGGTACCAGCCCGGCGTTTCAAAAGCAAATGCTATGGGGTCGGGCTCCCGCAACACCCCAAAATCTGCTTCGTTTGCTGCGGCCTTCAGCGGGCGCAAGGCTACGCTTCCCATAAACATTATTTGTGCCGTTTTCATTTCGGAGTGTCTTTTTGAGAATTCAGCTGCAAATGAACAGGTTGCACGGTATCCAGCATGCGAAGGGGGACACCATATGTTCCCATTTTCTCCTGGAAGGTAAGTACATCCTTGTCAAACCCTTCAGCAAACTTATGGCGCAATTGCCGGTTTTTACCTTCAACGGTAATTTGTGTTTCAGTATCGCCGGCAACAAACTGCATGTCCGGAATATCACGTTCCAGCGGGTCGCTTACTTTGAATAAGGCCACATCGTTGTGTTGACTTAGTTGCGCAATAAATTTAACGACCTGCGGGGAGTACCGGTGAAAATCACTAATGACTGCAATAAAATAGTCGTGCGTTACAAGGTTGCGTAAACGCACGAGTGTTTCATGCAATAAACTGTCAAAACGGGTTTCTTTTGATGTGGCCAACTCATGGTTGCGGCTCACCACTTTTTCGAGAAAACGAAGAATATTTCTTCGGTCTCTTTTGGGCATCAGCAGGTCAATACCATTGTCGGCAAAAACAATGCCCCCAACCCTGTCGCCATCTTTCAAAACCCTAAATGCGATAAGTGCGGCAAGTTCGGCAGCCACCACGGCCTTGGTTCTTTTCTGCGAACCAAAAAACATCGAAGCAGATTGATCCACCACAATGAGGGCTGGCTTCTCTTTTTCTTCGCTAAAAACCCGGGTGTGTGTTACCCTGGTTCGTGCAGTCACTTTCCAGTCGATGTTACGTATATCATCTCCTTTGGCATATTGGCGCACTTCCTCAAAGTCGAGGCCACGCCCTCGCAAGGCCGATTTATGCTTTCCGCCCAAAATGCGGTTCACCTTTTTATGCTTCGCACGTAAGGAAAAGTTACGGGCAAGCGGCTCCATCTCAAGCAGTTCGCTAAGTGAGGTGAAAACTTGTTTGGGGAATGCATTTTTTGAGGACATGGGCTGTTTTTTAGGCTACAACGGCCACTTGTTTTAAAATTTCATTCAACACATCGTCGGGCGTAACGGCCTCTGCATCGGCTTCATAACTTAATATCAACCGGTGACGCAAACAATCGTGCACTACGGCCCGCACATCGTCAGGGGTTACAAAAGCTTTGCCATGTATCCAGGCATGCGCCCTGCTGGTTCGGTCCAGTGCAATACTGGCTCTTGGGCTTGCACCAAAGCTTATCCATCCGGCCAGTTTATCACTGTATTTGGATGGATGGCGGGTTGCCGAAACCAGGTCTACAATGTATTTTTCCATGGCTTCCGATATGTGTACTTTCTTTATTTCTTCCCGTGCTGCAAACACAATTTCAGGCGAAAGTTTTTCGGGCATAGTGGCGGCGACCTTCTTTTGCTCTTCCCGGTTCAGCCGGATAATGGCGAGTTCTGAGGCATCGTCGGGATAATCAATCAGTACATGCATCAGAAAACGGTCCATTTGTGCTTCCGGCAAAGGATAAGTTCCTTCCTGCTCCACCGGATTTTGGGTAGCCATTACCATGAACAGGGGATCCATTTTATAGGTCTTTCCCGCCACAGATACCTGCTTCTCTTCCATGGCTTCTAACAGTGCCGATTGCACCTTGGCCGGTGCCCGGTTAATTTCATCCGCCAGAATAAGGTTGCTGAAAACGGGACCTTGCTGAAACACAAATTTTTCTTCCAGTTCGGGCTGGTAAATTTCTGTACCGGTAATGTCCGAAGGCAACAAGTCAGGAGTAAACTGGATTCGGCTCAGGCCACAGTTCAACTCACCTGCAAGGGTTTTGATGGCCCGGGTTTTTGCTGTTCCGGGTAAACCTTCCAGCAACATATTACCTTCGGACAACAGCACCAGCAGAATTCTGTCCAGCAAATGATTTTGTCCGATTATGTTGGCTTCCATCCGTGCCTTTAGCTCTTGAATGGATTCTAAAGTGGTCATAATTATGCCTTTTAATGATAAACTTCACAAGTAAAAGAATGGAGCAGCAGACCAAGTCCGTACTGCTCCATTCCCTGTTTTATTCGGCAAGCTTAATTGCGCGCCGGCGTAGTTAAAGATTGTACCACCTTGTCGATGGACAAGGATGACCCGGTTTGGGGTGGGAAATCTTTAAACGTTGACAAAAATTCTGCCGCATACCGTTGGGCGGGCACAAACAACCACATGTTTTCACCGTACCAGCGGGTATACAATGCAGCGTCGGGAGACACTTCAAACGGATCGGCCCGCAGGTTCACCACCAACGGCCAGCTGGGAGATTTTCGGTAGGCTTCGTTAATCGATCCTTCCATAAAGGTGAAGTGAAGTTTCCAATTGTTGTAGCGGATGGCGTTTAGGTTGGCTCCGGCATCAAAATAAAAGATTTCTTTTCGTGGAGCTTCCTCTGTTTCGCCTTTGAGGTAGGGTAAAAAATTGTACCCATCCAGGTGTTGCTTAAAGGTTTTACCGTTGGCAGTATATCCTTTCAGTACCTTCTCCTTAATGTTGGGTTCTCCGGCGGCAGCCAAAAGGGTAGGCATCATGTCTTCGTGCGAGAATATATCGTTAAATACAGTTCCGGGGTCGATCACTCCCGGCCAGCGAATGGCGCAAGGTACCCGGAAACCGCCTTCCCACGTTGTTCCTTTTTCACCGCGAAACGGAGTAGTACCTCCATCGGGCCAGGTAAATTTTTCGGCACCGTTATCCGACGAATACATGACAATGGTATTATCTGCAATGCCCAGTTCATCCAGTAGATCAAGCAATCTACCCACAGAAAGGTCATGCTCTACCATGGCATCGGGTACCAGTCCAATTCCGGTTACGCCTTCGCTTTCGGGCTTCAGGTGTGTCCACACGTGGCAACGGGTGGAGTTCATCCACACAAAAAAGGGCTTTCCATCTTTATGGGCTTTTTTGATGAATTTTACGGCAGCCGCCTCAAACTCCTCATCCGCAGTTTCCATCCGCTTTTTAGTTAAAGGCCCGGTATCTTCAATTTTACCGTCTGCGGTACTGTGAATTACCCCGCGCGGTCCGAATTTTTTACGAAACTCCGGATCTTTCGGGTAATAATATCCTTCCGGCTCTTCTTCTGCATTCAGGTGGTACAGGTTGCCAAAAAATTCATCAAAACCATGGTTGGTTGGCAGGTGTTCATCCTGGTCACCCAGGTGGTTTTTACCAAACTGACCACTTACATACCCCTGGGGTTTCAGAAGCTCGGCAATGGTAGGCTGACCTTCCTGAATTCCATGTGTGTCGCCCGGCATACCAATGGTTAGCAGGCCGCTACGAAATGGGTGCTGTCCTAAAATAAAGGAGGCACGACCGGCGGTACAGGATTGTTGCCCGTACCAATCGGTAAACCAGGCTCCTTCTTTGGCAATTCTGTCAATGTTGGGGGTTTTATATCCCATCAGACCGTTGTTGTTGTAACTTACATTACTCCAGCCAATATCGTCTCCCCATATTACGAGGATGTTTGGCTTTTTTTGCCCGTACGCCAGCAGTGGCACCACGAACAAAAGCATCATTAAGTGTTTGAATTTGTTATTCATTATTTGAAATATTTAGGGTTATTGTTCTCCCATGTTTACCTGTGAAACACGTTAGTTGTAAAATTGTGCGGGGACCTGATGCATTTTATACGAAATCATAGTATTCTGCAGGAAAAAGAACGAAAATACAATGTTCAGCAACAAGTTTCCGGCTTTGCTTTATTTTCCCATAAACTGAAGATTAATGCCGGTAAAAACCTGAAACTGCGGTTGGGTTCCACGATGCAAAACTGAATATTGCGGTTCAATGAATACATTAAAAACGGTATTTTCCACTTTTACCACTTTTCCAATGCCAAGGGCCAGTGGAGTGCTAAACGCATCGTTTTTCGCATCAAAAAACCAGATGGGTGCACCCCTTAGATAGGTTCCTTTTCCAATTTGCCAAAAATAAAAAGGCTGCAGTGCGCCCATGTTCGTTGCTGCACGGTCATTGTCTCCTGCAAAAGATGCCTGCCAGGTTACCAGGCTGCCAAATTGAAATACCGGAGACTGCACAATAAACGCCACAAAAGCAAGGCCACCTTGCCACTTACCACTTCCCAGGGCATCGCTGGATGCTGTTGGCGCTGCCAGTAGTGGCCCAATTCCAACAGTGGCATTGGGCTTAGAAATAAAATTATAAGAAACAAAGGCATTGATGTCTCCAAGTCCGTTTGTAGCATTTACCGTACCATTGCCATTTGGCATAGCAACGGTACTTAAAGGAGCCGATACCCTTACGAGGAACTTCCCGTTTGAAAAAGGTTTGGCGAAACGAATCCAACCGGTATTCAGGTACGCATCAGCAGGGGCATCTGTCAATTTTGGTGTATAATAGTTATGAAAATTCAGTGCCGTCATATTGGCCAGCGGGTTATTCGCCTGTGCTGCGCTGGTTTCATTGGATGGATGGTCCTGCCCCTTTACATCACCTTTGCCCATTGTGCATAATAGCATAACCAGCAACATCGGGAATAGTTTTTTTGTGTTTGATACAACCTTCATCATGGTATGTAATTTGGTTTTAATCGTTCCTTTCCAATGGAATTTCCTCCGTTACTTTTCCAACTGAAATGGGAAAATCACTTCCCAATCGCGGGCCATATCCACCACGGTCCATCCTTTCTCAATGGCTTCGTCCAGTCCCTTATCCAGTTTTCC
>JAUIMD010000171.1 GCA_030433225.1 Bacteroidia bacterium | reverse complement strand
CGGTCAGAATTTTCAGCAAAACGGGATGGATATGCAGCTAAAAGCCAGCGGTACCCAAACCGGTGATTTTGTTGTTTTCCCTAAGGATGGCATGCCGGGCTCATCTACCCTGATGATGGATATGAACATGGACATCAGTTTTAAAAACCCGCAAAACGGTGAACTTATACAAATGCCCATGCTTATGAAGATGAAGGCCGTAACAACGGTCACCAAAAAATAAACGAAAAGCGCAATCTACGGGTTGCGCTTTTTTTAGATCGCTACGTTATGCTTAGGGGGTTATTGGCTTAAACTCAAAATTCACTTCCATTTCACCACCAGCAATAGTTGCATTTAATTGAGCCCCTTCACGCCAGTACTTTATCTGTTTTGGGAAATCGTGTTCCGGGTTTTCCGAAGTAAACGCATTCTTCGCCACCTCATTGATCTGGAATAAAACTTCTTCGGTATTGCCCGGAGTTTTTACTGCCAGCCACCATCCTGAGTCGTTTTGCAGAATAAACATTTCTTCCTGCCAAAGCGTATCTGTCCCTTTCATAACAAAGCCATGCCCCTTATAATGGGTGGAGTCAATTTTTGTCCAGTTTTCGTAGGTAGTACGGTCGGTCTTTTCCTGGATGCGTTCCCACTTTCCCAACAGCCAATGGAAACTGACGGCTGCATCGTTTAAATCATCTTGACGGTTCCCCCTACCGGAACACGATAGAAGTGTTAAGAACAAGGTATAAAGGAATATTTTATGCATAATGAAGGGAATATAAATGTAGCAATGTGCCCCTACTCCGTTTGTTCCAACTCCCCGTCGTGGCAGCGAATAATACGGGTTTTGTATTTATCCAGCAGGGCGTAATCGTGGGTAGCCATAACAATGGAGGTTCCCTTGCTTTCTTTTATGGAAAACAGCAAATCCATCAGGTCATTGGAAATATCCGGGTCCAGGTTACCGGTGGGCTCATCGGCCAAAATCAATTCGGGATCGTTCAATAAAGCACGTGCAATGGCCACACGTTGCTGCTCACCACCGGATACTTCAAACGGCATGCGGTAGCCTTTTTTATCCATTTTTACATATTCCAGCACATTTTTTATGCGCTGTTCAATTTCGGCTTTGTTCTTCCATCCGGTAGAGCGCAGTACAAACTCCAGGTTTTGATTAATGTTGCGGTCGGTGAGCAATTTAAAATCCTGAAACACAAAGCCCATTTTACGACGCAAAAAGGGTATTTCCCGGTTTTTTGTTTTTCGCAAATCGTAGCCCAGTACATTGGCGTTTCCCTTTTCAATGGGCAAGTCGCAGTACAATGATTTTAACAGGCTGGATTTTCCACTTCCGGTGCTGCCAATTAAAAACACAAATTCGCTTTTGTGCAAGGTAAAATAGACGTCTTTCAGTACCACTTGCTCTTTCTGGCAAATGTCCACGTTCTCAAGCACTACCAATTCGTTGGTGGGTGCACCGGTATCTTGTTTAGTTGTATCTTTTCCCATGTTTTTCCGTTATTCCTGCATAATTAAAAACCTCCGGGAGGAGCCGATCCCAACGGGTCATCATCAAACGAAGGCATGCTGGAAGGTTCATTGGATCGGTTATTTGCAGGGCCGTCCAGGGCATTTACATCCGCTGCAAAAGAGCTCATGTAGCTGGTCATGGTGGCCTCCGGATCCATAAAACGTGCCAGTTCCTTTTTAAAGCGCAAGGATACCGTTCCGGTCGATCCGTTCCGGTGTTTGGCAATAATCAGTTCCGCCATACCAATTAATGAATTTCCCTCGGGGTCCTCTGTCATTCCGTAATACTCGGGGCGGTGAATCATCAGCACCATATCGGCATCCTGCTCAATAGCGCCCGATTCACGCAAATCGGAAAGTTGCGGACGCTTGCCCTCGTACCCACTGCGCGATTCTACCCCACGGTTCAACTGCGACAGGGCAATAACAGGCACATTCAACTCTTTGGCCAGCGCTTTGAGGTTACGCGAAATCATACTTACCTCCTGCTCGCGCGATCCCGGGTTCATCCCCTGTGCCGTCATTAACTGCAAGTAGTCAATAATTATCATTTGCAGCCCGTATTTATCTTTCAGTCGTCTGCATTTCGAGCGCAATTCAAAAACCGAAAGCCCTGCGGTATCGTCCAGGTAAATGGGGGCATCTTCCAGGTTTTTTATTTTATGGTGGAGCTGTTCCCACTCGTAATCTTCCAACCGTCCGGTTTTTATTTTTTCGGCCGGAATTTCTGTTTCCGTCACAATCAAACGGTTTACTAACTGCAGGTTAGCCATCTCCAGGCTAAAAATTGCCACCGGAATATTAAAATCCACCGCCATATTTCTGGCCATGGAAAGTACAAATGCTGTTTTTCCCATGGCAGGACGGGCAGCAATAATAATTAAATCGGACGGTTGCCAGCCCGATGTGATTTTATCCAGACCTGAAAATCCCGAAGCATGACCGCTCATAGCATCGGTGCGCTTTGAGGCCTCCTCCAGCCGTACCAATGCTGCCTTTATAATGGGGTTAATGTTGGTGGATTCGCTGTTGATGTTGTTCTCCGAAATTTTGAAAATGCTGCTTTCGGCCTTATCCAGCAGTTCCTTTACATCCAGCTCGTCGTTATAGGCATCGCGTTGAATTTCGGACGAGGCACGAATTAACTCGCGTTGCAGGTACTTTTGCTGAATAATACGGGCGTGGTATTCGATGTGCGCCGCACTGGCCACATTGGTGGTAAGGCCGGTGATGTAAATGGGACCTCCCACCTCTTCCAGCACTCCTTTTTTGCGGAGTTCTTCGGTTACGGTTAGCAAATCGATGGGTTGCCCTTTGGTAAACAAGGCGACAATAGAAGCATAAATTTTCTGGTGTGCCTCTTTGTAAAAAGAAGCTTCCAATAAAATGTCGCCCACCAGCGAGTAGGCATCCGGTTCAATCATAATGGCCCCCAATACCACCTCTTCAAAATCGATGGCCTGTGGGGGCAACTTACCCATTTCGTTCACCGGAACGGGTTGTATCGATGTGTTTTGTTTTTTATATTCTCTTTTTACAGCCATGTTGTAATTTGCATACTACCAGGGCTCCAATTCACTATTTAACAACTGATTACCAGGCATTTGAATTTTACCTCAGGATTGAAGCCAATAGCCCCAAAAGTACACAATCTTTACGTAAACCAAACGGTTTGCCGCCATTTTAAAGAATATAAATTAGGAGTATTCACGTGCGCTATTTTAGCACAATCTGGTTTAACTAATTTTATCTGCTACTTTTGGGAACAAATTTTTCCTGATGATACTTTTTCCAAACGCTAAAATAAATATTGGGCTAAACGTTACCGAAAAACGCCCCGATGGATACCACACACTGGAAACCGTTTTTTACCCCATCCCGCTTACCGACGTTTTGGAAATTATTCCACACGAAGAAAGCATCTCCATGCAGCTTGAAATGAGTGGAATAAAATTGGACCACCCTACGGGAGAGAACCTGGTAGAGAAAGCATGGAAAGTGTTGCACGCAAAGTACAACATTCCCGGCTGCAAAGCGTTGCTGCACAAACTAATTCCTTTTGGTGCAGGTTTGGGAGGAGGCTCGGCAGATGCTGCCTTTTGCCTGAAAGGTTTGGCCGAAATGAACGAGCTAAACCTCACTGTAACGAAATTGAAGGAGTTGGCTTGCGGTATAGGAGCCGATTGTTCCTTTTTTATAGAAAACACCCCACAACTGGCCACCGGAATTGGAGAAATCCTAACACCGCTGGAATTTTCACTGGCCGGCAAATACCTGGTTTTGGTAAAGCCCGATGTAGAAATATCCACCAAAGATGCCTATGGAAACATTGAGCCCAAACCGGCAGAACACTCCTTAAGGCTACTAAAAGCTATGCCTTTAAAAGACTGGAAACATGTAATTAAAAACGATTTTGAAACGCCGGTTTTTCAAAAATACAAGAAGGTGCGCGACCTAAAAATGCAGCTGTACGAAATGGGAGCAAGCTATGCATCAATGTCCGGCAGCGGATCGGCCGTATACGGTTTATTTGAAAATAAGCCGGATCTGCAACATGCATTTGACCCGGCTTACTTTGTATTTGATGTACTTTTGTGACGTTATTTTTTGTCGAGTTCGATGTACGACTCAATTAGTTTCGCCTTTTGGATAAGGGGCGTATAAGTAATATCTTTCAGTTCGGCCGGTATTAATACCGAATCTCCTTTTTGCATTACTACGGGTTCACCTTCGCCATACGAAATTTTAAAATCGCCCTCAATGGCAATTACAATTACAAAAGAATCCAGGTAATAATAATCGCGTTTAATGGCGGTATCAATTTCTACAATGTTTGTAGTAAAAAAAGGCGTTTGTGCCAGGTTCACCGGTTTGTTGGGTGATACCTCATACTGGGTTTTTACGTCTTTTTGCACACTAAAGTTAGTGGCCTCAATGCCTTCTTCAATGTGCAAATCGCGCATATTCCCGTCCTGCCCGGGGCGGTTATAATCGTATAAACGAAAGGTAATGTCCGACGGTTGTTGAATTTCCACCACAATGTTTCCGGCGCACAAGGCATGCACCCTACCGGCAGGTATAAAAAACACATCGCCCTTTTGGGTATTTACCGAGTGGAGGTAATCAATCACCTCAGGGCCACTAACGGCCTTACGCAACTCATCGGGGGTGCAGGGTTTCTTAAAACCGGCCACAATTTTGCCTTCCTCGCTGGAATCAAAAATGTACCACATTTCCGTTTTACCAAACGAGTCGTACTTTTCCAGGCCCAGTTCATCGTCGGGGTGCACCTGAATAGACAAATCATCCTGTGCATCAATAAACTTGAGCAAAATAGGAAAATAGTTGCCGTAGCGCTCGTAAATTTTAGTACCTACCAACTCGGTCATGTACACTTCCAGCAGTTCCTGCAGGTCGTTGCCGGCCAGGTTGCCATTGCTCACTACCGAAATATCGCTTCCTACGGTTGAAATCTCCCACGATTCGCCAATTTTCTTTTCGGCGTCGGTGCCTTTTTTCAGGTGTTTACTCAAATAGTCGCCACCCCAAACTTTTTCTTTTAAAATTGGGTGGAATTTTAATGGATATAAAGCCATAATACGTACAATTGATTCTTATTTTTTCATCTCAGGTTAATGCAACAAACCTACATTAATTGCGTTTAAATAAACAATTTTTAACCCTAAAAGTTTGCTGTGGCCTTTACTAAGCAGGTGGAATCCGCTACAGTTTCCTCACAAAATTCTATTTTTGTGCCTCCATATGAACGCAACTGACATGAAACATATTACATACCGGTTTTTCGCCGTTACTCTATT
>JAUIMD010000170.1 GCA_030433225.1 Bacteroidia bacterium | reverse complement strand
AAGTCGATTACTTCGTTGATGTTTCGCGCCATGTTTACGTCAAAGCGCAATCCCCAGTCTTTGTTGCGAATTACATCGTATCCCAGAATTAATTCTATCCCTTTATTGCTCATTGAGCCGGAATTGTACCAGTTTACTTTTTCATATCCGGTAGAAGAAGGGATGTTAACATCTTTATGCAACATGTCTGATGTGAGCTTGTCGTAAACATCTGCAGTGATGTGCAGTTTTCTTCTGAACAAATCCAGATCAATACCCAGGTTGGTTTGTGTTACCGTTTCCCACTTCAGGTTATCCAACTGCATGGAGCTTGGCTGAATAGCCGTCATGGTTATGTAGTTTTGACTTAAGGCGGAAAAGGAGCCAACATAGGGGTATGAACCTCCGGGTGGGTTTCCACTTTGCCCCCAACTCAGTCTTAATTTACCTTCGTTTAACCAGATAAGCTGTTTTGCCCAACCTTCTTCACCAAAATGCCATGCAGTACCAAGGGTTGCAAATCCTCCCCAGCGGGTATCTTTACCCATGGCAGAATTTCCTTCGTAACGGTAACCGGCCGAAACGGTATAGCGCTCGTTATAGGTATAGTGGGCATTGGAAATAAACCCTACACTTCTTGAAAGTGAATTACCCGAACCTAAACCGGACACTGCTGCACCCCCTGTAGGGTCGGCCAGTGAGGAGGATGGCGTACCGCTTGAGCTACTTGCATAACTGGCGTTTCGCGCCTCATTGGTTTGGAAGATTCCGGTTAATACCAGGCTATGTTTTTGGGCAAATACCTTGCGGTACAACAGGCGGTTCTCGGTGTAAAAGTACATGTTGTCCGAGAGGTTATCGCTCGACAGGTTACTTTGGCTATCTACCAAACGTACCCCTGTAGCTACATTAGGCAACAAGCGCTTATTCTTTGTAGTACGCATATCCAAGCCTAACACACCCTTGTATTCCAGGTCTTTGGTAATGTCATAAATGGCGGTAAATACAGCACGGGCATTTCTTCCCACTGTTCTGTTTTTTGATTCGTTGACCATGGCCACCGGGTTGTACATTTTATTGTCACTCCACGACCCCTGAAAGTTTTCGTAGGGTGTAAAATATTCTTCGGTACGTGTGTTGTTGTCGTCGATTACATACGGACTCATGTTGGGCATTTTATTTAAAGCCTCACCACGAGGGCTGGAAACACCGCTTCCTGTCCAGTACGAATCACGTCCTGATTCGGAGAATGAGAAATCTGAAGTTACCCGGAATCGGTCCGAGAAGCGGTAGTTCACGCTAATCAATGAACTAAAACGCTCGAAGCCTGTACCTTTTGTGGTACCCAATTCATTCAGGTATCCCAATGATACCCGGTAAGTTGCCTTATCCCCTCCACCACTAATGGAGAAGCTGTTATCGGTTGTAAAACCTGTTTGCGTTACTTCGTCCAACCAATTGGTTTCCTGGTTGTATTCGTCGAAATACACATACAGCGGGTCAAAAGCAATTTCCTTTTCATTGTTTAAGGAGTTCAACACATCGTAACCGGCCGCATAGCCTACATCTTTGTATGCATTGTACAGCCCATCCTGAATGAGGGTGATGTACTGATCGGTATTCAACATAGGGATGGTATTGGGTTCCTTTTTCACATCGAAACGAGAGGTGAAGGTGAAACGTGTTTTCCCTTTCGAACCTTTTTTAGTCGTAAAAATCAATACCCCATTGGCCCCTCTTGATCCCCATACCGCAGTTGCGGCAGCATCTTTCAATACTTCAATGGACTGAATATCGGCGGGTGAAATGTTCACCAGAGCACCAAAATCCTCATCATTGGCCGTGTTGAAGTTAAAGTCGTTATTAATGGTGGTAGGATACGGTACACCGTCTACCACAATAAGGGGTTCCTGGTTGGCATTTAACGAAGCAGTACCCCGAATACGAATGGAACTGCGCGAACCAGGGTCACCACCACTGATGATATCCACACCTGCCATACGGCCCTGCAAGGCATCTTCAATAGAAGTGGTTGGAGCATTTTCCAATACATCCATGTTAAATGTTTGGGTAGCTGTTACCAGTTCTTTTTGGGTTAGTCCCAATGAATTTTTACCTCCGCGTTCCGCAACAATGGTTACATCCTCCAGGGTCACATTGTCTTCTTTCAAAACAACGTTTAACGACACCTGCCCGGTATAGGTTATTTTTTCGGTTTTGTAACCGATAAAAGAAAACACGATAAAAAAGTTGTCACCGCTGGGTAAATTCATTCGAAAATTCCCATCAAAATCTGCCATGGTTCCAGACAATGAACGGTTTAATTCGTTCTCGATAGAAACGTTACAGCCAGGCAACGGCTCTCCGTTAGCATCTTTCACGTTACCAGTTATCATCCTGCCCTGAGCTTGTACCAGCGAGAAAACAAGAAGAAGAATAACTGTTATTTTATATTTTATTTTCATTCGATAAATATTTTTCTGGGTATGCCTTTATGGTCTCTGTTTTGGCTCTGAATACGGTTTATTCGGGTTGAATTAATTGATCAATCACATAAACTCCACCGTCTCCATATACCTTTGGCAGCTCGTTAATCACATTTGCAGTTTGTGATCCGCCGGGGTTCGACACCGTAAGTTTCGTGCCCTCATCCGTAACCACGATCGAGGTCATGCCGGTTTGTTCAGGTAAGGTATTGGTTTGATAGGTTTCAAACGTTCCCTGAATGCCTGCCCCCGCAAAAACATAGTCGGACAGTTCACTTGAGGCCACATTTACAAAGTAATACTTCAGGTAATTGGCCAACTCTGCCGGGTCAGTTGGAATTACTCCTGCAGGAGCATTTAAAATCGCTTCATTAGAAGGCACAAAAACCATGTAGTTGTTTAACAAAAAGTCGAGCGGGTTATTTAAAGGCAATAATCCGGCCATTTCAAGCAATCGGGCAAACTCTTTATAATCCTGCAAAAACGGGTTATCATCTGCCGACCCAACCATAAATTTAAAGGCTGTTTCTGCTTTTAAAATGGCCGTATCCACACTGTAACAGGTTCCGTTTGTCCAATCGCCCGGTATTAATTCGAGGTTAGCCCATTCACTGTCTTCATTGTACATAATGTTGGATGCAATGGTATTGCCGCGTGTATAAATGTAACTGTAAGCGAAACTGGTTTTATATACGTTGGTTCCGTTCGCATTGGTCAGCAGCGCCGTTCCAACATGACTGTTCACGTAACTTTCCATAGCTCCATTCGACATGGTGCCCCAACTTCCATCCTGCAATTGTATTTCTTCATCACCAAAAACTGAAGTGTCCGCATCAAAATAACGCATGGGTAAATCGTAATACCCTGAGTTTTCCATCACCCCATCTTTTGGCAGGAATACCGTATACTCAATTGCATCACTGGAAAGTGGCAAATACAAGCCAGTATACGCCACCATATGCAGAAACATGCGATACTCAGGATTTTGAAAAACCGGGCCGGTCACACTCTGAAACATCCCCGGCACCAAAACCTTGTTCATGCCATAATAGGCTCCGTTGGTACAAATCTTTTTGTTGGATACATCCTGAATCGGGTCAAATAAAATACGTGTTCCCTGCGCAGTGAGCCATCTGCCTTCGCTAATTTCCTGAGGGAACAGAATGGATCCTGCCCCAACGTGATTGTTCAAAAGCCATTTAATTGGAAGATCGTTCACTGCCGACAAACTTGGATAATAGTCTGACCAATAACTTTGATAAAACTGCTCCAGGGTATTATTATCAGGCACAAACACCGTATATCCAACCCCTTTCACAAGTGGAATGGAAGCATAAAAATCGGACACAGGCCATTCTGCTGCAATATTGGGCAATTCAATATGCTCAAAACGGTATAAATCCTCCCCGTTTCCGAACTGTTCTGTAGCCACTTCATCAAAAACATACTCCGAAAAACGATTGTATAACGTTAGAAAACTGGAATTATCACCTTCGTTTTCAAGTTCCGTGTAGATCGTTCCCAGCGGATCTAAAACACGGTCAATCAAATAAATAAACCCATTGTCGGTAATAATCTCATATTCCGAAACGCTCGCTTCTGAAACATTAAAACCATCAGGATCATCCGTCCATGAACTGCCGGCATAAAAATATTCGTAATTGGCTGCGGCATCAATTTGTTTGTTATTAAAGTAATATTGTGAGAAAACCGGCAGCAACAATTCTCCGTGAAATACCTTCACCGAATCTTTGATTAAAGGATCTGGATTATACTCTGTTGAAATTGGCACCCTTGCATTGGTGGCATGCTTATAGTATAAACCCATTTCGTTGGGTGGAAATTCATTTTGATTTCCGTAGGGATTATACCTGGCGTACTCACTTTTATTAATTGGCTCGGAAAGTAGGTGATACGTAATCAGTTTCGTTAATTGCTCCAACGACATATCATCAATTGACCCAAACCCGCGTTCAGACAAATACAACTGAAATGCCCTATCGTTTGGAGCCATTACGTTCACCAATCCGCGACCTTTTACGAGCTGTTCATACCCCACTTTTTCAACACCACTTAGAAAGATGGAGTAGTCCCCCCTCTTTTCTAAATCATCCCAGGCGCTACCGGCTAAATACGAAGGGGTGGCATAATGTTCCTCCATGGGATCTTTGCAAGAGAACAATACCATGAGTAACATGACGGTTGGCCATAACCATGGTTTTATTTTAACCTGACTTTGCATAAAATAGATTTGTTTATATTATAGCGTTACTTTATTTCGTTGGTAAAATTTAGCCTGTCAATGTACTTCGTAAGGGCATCGCCTTACATTTTTAACCAGCTACGTTTGGCGTCATTTTCTGCCCGCTTAAACACGTTATTTGTTTCGATCTTTTTGGGGGCTCTGTCAACAGGCGACGCCACGTAACCAGGACCCGAAGAAATGTCCGTTAACCCGTATGGCATCATTCATTTGCTGTCAAAAAAATCTCCTTACATCCGTGGCAGATTTCCACTTTTAGCACCTCATTCGGAATAAACCCATCCACACGTTTTGCGTGCACTAACAAAGGTTTGTTTTCTTTCCGGTTTCATTTTAACATTTGCTATGTTAAAAAGTGCTTCAAACATACCAAAAAAAAACAATTATTTCCACAGAAAACAGCCCTTTTTTCACAACAACAATGAGCGTATTTTTTACACGAATAGACACTTATAACACTTATTTACAACCACATGTGTATTTTATTCTCACAAATAACAACGTGAAATTCTTATTTTTTCATCGAAAAAATAATGCACAAAAAAACAGGCCCAAAAACTATAAATTTGTTTACAGGGCCTGTCAAAATTCTTAAAAAAAATAAACCGTTTTTAACGGAACTTATGCT
>JAUIMD010000169.1 GCA_030433225.1 Bacteroidia bacterium | reverse complement strand
CACCCCAAAAAAAACCATTTCTGACGAAGCCCGGCAACTGGAAAATTTATTGCTGAACGTAAAAGGCCACGGCGTTTTATTTGGCCACCAGGATACTTACGCCTACGGCTTTTACTGGAATAATGTAGAAGGAATGTCGGACGTAAAAAGGGTAACGGGCGACTACCCTGCCGTATTCGGCTGGGAACTGGGCGGCATTGAGAAAGGCGTAAAAGCCAACCTCGACACTGTTTATTTCGACGACATCCGGCGTTACGCCATAACGGCCTACCAACAAGGCGGGGTGAATACGTTTAGCTGGCACCCATTCTCCGCCATTAACCGGGTGGATTCGTGGAACACCACCTCCCCCGTCGTAGCGCACATCATTCCGGGCGGTTCGCACCACGAAGCGTTTAAAAAAGACCTGGATGCCCTCGCCAATTTTTTAAACAGCGTAAAAACCGAAGAAGGCGTGAAAGTTCCCTTTATCTTCCGCCCGTGGCACGAGATGGATGGAAGCTGGTTTTGGTGGGGCAGCCAACATTGCTCCCCCGACGATTTTATTGCTCTGTTTCGCTTTACCATCGATTACCTGCGCCATGAAAAAGGAGTGGATCAAATGCTGGTAGCCTATTCGCCCGATCGCAATTTCCACACCCTGGAAGAATACCTGACCTGGTACCCCGGCGATACCTATGTGGAGGTTATTGGTATGGATAACTATTACGACCTTTACACCGATGGCCTGCTACCGGAAGCCATCGAAAAACTGCATCTCATTATTGAATATGCCAACCAAAAGGGCAAAATTTCTGCCCTCACCGAAACGGGATACGAGAACATCCCCGATTCCACCTGGTACATGAGCAAACTGGGCACGGTTCTCACCGACAGCACCGTGGCTAAAAACATCAGCTACACCCTGGTTTGGCGCAACGATCCGCTTAAACATTTCTTTTTCCCCTATCCCGAACATCCCTCTGCCCCATATGCAAAAGAGATGTTGCAAAACCCGGGCATTTGGCTGCTCAACGATTGGGTGCAGTTTCAACAACAAGACTAACAACTAAGGTACTTACATATGAAAACCAACATTTTTCAACAACGACTCCTGGCACTTAAAACAAAGCATGCCGAATTGCTGGCGCAAAAAAACACCCCGCTGTTTAGCGAAAACGGTATTTACCAACGACACCTGAATCCGGTACTTACCCGCAACCATATTCCCCTGCACTGGCGCTACGACTTAAACGCATCCACCAACCCCTTTTTGATGGAACGCATTGGCTTTAATGCTACGTTTAATGCGGGTGCCATAAAGTTTAATGGAAAATACCTGCTGGCGGTTCGGGTAGAAGGCAACGACCGAAAATCGTTTTTTGCCATAGCCGAAAGTAATAACGGAGTGGATGGATTCCGTTTTTGGGACAAACCCATTGTGCTGCCGCAAACCGAAGTGCCCGACACCAACGTGTACGACATGCGTCTGACGCAACACGACGATGGTTGGATTTATGGCGTGTTTTGTACCGAGCGGAAAGATCCGTCAGCCCCCAAAGGAGACACCAGCAGTGCCGTGGCTGCGGCCGGTATTGCCCGTACCAAAGACCTGAAAAACTGGGAACGCATGCCCGATTTAATTTCCACCACCGGGCAACAACGCAACGTGGTATTGTTTCCGCATTTGGTGGAGGGGAAATATGCATTTTATACCCGCCCGCAGGATGGATTTATTGATACCGGGAAAGGGGGCGGCATAGGTTTTGGCCTGTCCGACACCATTGAAAAACCCGAAGTGAAGGAAGAACTCATTGTGGATGCCAAAACCTACCACACCATTTACGAGGTAAAAAATGGCCTGGGCCCGGCACCCATTAAAACCGAAAAAGGATGGCTGCAACTGGCACATGGCGTACGAAACACTGCGGCTGGCCTGCGTTACACCCTGTATGTTTTTATGACTGACCTGGAAAAACCCTGGCTGGTAACCCACAAACCGCACGGGCATTTGATTGCCCCCCTGCAAAGTGAACGCCTGGGTGATGTGTCCAACGTGGTATTTTCAAACGGGTGGATCGCCGACGACGATGGTAAAATCTTTCTCTATTATGCCTCGTCGGACACGCGCCTGCACGTAGCAGCTACCACCGTTGCGCAGTTAGTGGATTACTGTCTGAATAGTCCGCAGGACAGGCTGCATTCGCACCTGAATGTAGAAACCATAAACCAACTGGTGGATGCCAATAAAGCGTTTATGCATTTGCTGGATTAACACCGGCGCCTTAAAAATCCCTTGAATACAATGACAGAAAAAGTATCCCTGCGAGAAAAAATCGGCTATGGATTTGGCGACGCTGCCTCCTCCATGTTCTGGAAGATATTTTCCATTTTTCTCCCCATCTTTTATACAGATGTGTTTGGCATTTCCGCCGCTGCGGTAGGCACCATGCTTTTGGTAACCCGCGTGTGGGACACCGCCAACGACCCCATCATGGGCATCATCAGCGACCGTACAAAAACCCGATGGGGCAAGTTTCGTCCCTACCTGTTGTGGATGGCCGTACCCTTCGGCATTATCGGCGTGCTGATGTTTTCCACCCCCGACTTTGGGTACTCGGGCAAAATGGTGTACGCCTACCTCACGTACACCCTCATGATGATGGCCTATACCGCCATAAATGTGCCCTATGCCAGTTTGCTGGGCGTGATGTCTGCCAATTCCAACGACCGTACTTCGTTTGCCTCGTACCGCATGGTGTTTGCCTTTGCCGGAAGCATTCTGGTGGTGGCCATCTACCAGCCCCTGGTGGATTGGTTTAAAACAAGTTTCAGTGCCGCATCATCCTACCAGTTTACCATGATCGTCATCGGGCTGCTGGCCATATGCTTTTTTCTGCTCACGTTTTGGTGGACCCGCGAACGAATTGCCCCTCCAAAATCACAAAAAAACAGCCTGCGCGAAGACCTTAAAAACCTGGCTGGAAACATCCCCTGGTTTATTTTATTGGGAGCCGGTGTCGCTACCTTAATTTTTAACTCCGTACGAGATGGCGTTGCCCTGTATTATTTTAAATATTACGTCACCGACAATGCGGCATTTACCTTTTCTGCCACAACCATTACGCTGAGTACGGCCTACCTTTTTATTGGACAAACCACCAACATGCTGGGCGTAATTATGGCACAGCCGGTATCCAAACAGCTTGGCAAACGAAAAACATTCATGTTCGCCATGTTTGCAGCCGCTGCCCTGAGTGCGCTGTTCTACGGGGTTCAACGCGAAAGCATTGCCATCATATTTATTTTACAGGCCCTCATCAGTTTTTGCGCCGGCATCATCTTTCCGCTGCTTTGGTCAATGTATGCCGATGCTGCCGACTATTCGCAATGGAAAACCGGACGGCGTGCCACCGGGCTGGTGTTTTCAGCCTCCAGCATGTCGCAAAAACTTGGCTGGACCATTGGCGGATCCATTACCCTATGGTTTTTAGCCCTTTACGGGTTCGAGGCTAACATGGAGCAAAGTCCGCAAACCATACTTGGCATCAAATACATGATGAGCTTTATTCCCGGTGCGGCCGCGTTAATTTCCGGACTGGTGATTATGTTCTACCAGTTAAGCGATAAAAAGATGGCCGAAATCATGGCCGATCTCGACCAGCGAAGAGCAAACGAAAATTAAATCAAGAAATTCCCTTTTATGAAATACATGCGGTATACCCTCCTGCTCCTGACCCTTTTAATGGGAAAGCTGAACGCCCAAAACGAAGGTTCCATCACCCTACACCAAAACTGGACGTACAGCGAAGCAGACGGCTCGCATACCGGGCAGGCAACGGTTCCGGGCACCATCCACACCGATTTACTCAACAACGGTAGCATTCCCGATCCTTATTACCGCACCAACGAAAAAGACCTGCAGTGGATTGATAAAAAAGATTGGGTCTACCGCACTACTTTTTATGTGGATTCGGCCACCCTGGCCAGTCAGCGCATAACACTTTGCTTTTATGGGCTGGATACGTATGCCGCTGTATCGCTGAACAACCGTACGATTTTGCAGGCGGATAACATGCACCGGCAATGGACGGTTGATGTAAAACAGGACCTAAAAGCCGGAAATAACACCCTGGAAGTTTACCTCCATTCCCCCATAAAAAAAGGGCTGGAGCTATACGAGGCATCCCCTTATGCCTACCCGGCCAGCAACGACCAGTCGGAAAACGGGGAACTGGGAGACAAAAAAGTTTCTGTATTTACGCGCAAAGCAGGCTACCATTACGGCTGGGATTGGGGACCACGCCTGGTTACCTCCGGCATTTGGCGCCCTGTGGAACTCCGCTTCTGGAACGAGGTTTCCATTCCATCGGTGTACATGCAACAACCCATGGTGAGCGACTCACTCGCCCAATTGAAGGCACAGGTGGAAGTATGGGCTGAGCAACCTTTGCATGCAAAACTGCAGGTCATTAACCTTACCGACAGCCAGGTAATGCGTTCCATCCCCATAGAACTAAAAAAAGGAGAAAACAGGCTGGAAGTACCGTTTGAAATATCCCACCCCAAACTTTGGTGGAGCAATGGATTGGGCACTCCGTACCTGTATGACTTTGAAGTGCGCATTACCGGCAATGATAAAACGCTGGCCTCCCATACCCTTACCACCGGCATACGCAGTATAAAGCTGGTGCGCGAGAAAGATGCCGATGGGGAGAGTTTTCTTTTTGAGCTAAACGGTGTTCGGGTATTTGCCAAAGGTGCCAATTACATTCCCAACGACTGTTTTTTACCCCGCGTAACCCATGCAGATTATGAGAAGGTAATAGCCGATGCCGTAGATGCCAACATGAACATGCTGCGCATTTGGGGTGGAGGCATTTACGAGGACAATTATTTTTACGAATTGTGCGATAAAAACGGTATTATGGTGTGGCAGGATTTTATGTTTGCCTGCTCCATGTACCCCGGCAACAACGAAATGCTGGAAAACATACGGCACGAAGCCATCGATAATGTAACCCGCCTGCGCAATCACCCCTCCATTGTTTTGTGGTGCGGAAACAACGAAATTAATACGGCCTGGCATTATTACGGCGAAGGGGGTTGGGGCTGGAAAAAAGACTACACGCCTCAACAACAGCAAGAAATAAATACGGCCTATCTTGATATCTTCCACAAGGTATTGCCCGAAGTGGTGGAAACGTACACCGACAATGTGGACTACTGGCCTTCCTCTCCTCAGGCCGGTTATCAACCTGAAATGCATGCAAGCGACAAAAATATTACCGGCGACATGCACTACTGGGGCGTTTGGCATGCCCGGCATCCTTTTGAGGATTTTGACCAATACAAAGCGCGTTTCATGAGCGAGTATGGATTTCAGTCTTTTCCCAGCTTC
>JAUIMD010000168.1 GCA_030433225.1 Bacteroidia bacterium | reverse complement strand
ATCGGAAGCAATAAAATACTCGCCTTTCCCAACACCAACCACCAGGGGACTTCCTCGGCGGGTTGCATACAGTTTTTTGGGAGTGTCCAGACACATTACAACAAGACCGAAAGCGCCTTCTACCTGGGTCATTGCTACCGATAGGGCATCTTCAAACTTATCGTAAATGTCGGTCAGGTAGATGTATTCAATCCAGTTGGTGAGTACCTCTGTATCGGTTTCGCTTTTAAATTCGTACCCCGATTTCAGCAGCTTTTCTTTTAAAATGGCATAGTTCTCAATAATGCCATTGTGGATAAGCACTACTTTGTTATGAAAAGAAACGTGAGGGTGGGCATTGGCATTGTTCGGGGCACCGTGGGTGGCCCAGCGGGTGTGTCCCATGCCAACCGTTCCTTTGGGGGAAACTTTCGCAATTTCCTCTTCCAGGTCGGTTACCTTCCCTTTGGTTTTGATAATTTCAATTTTTCCGTTCTGCACGGCTATGCCTGCCGAATCGTATCCCCTGTATTCTAATCTTTTAAGGCCTCCAATTAAAAAAGGTGTTGCCTCTTTATTTCCAATGTAACCAACAATACCGCACATGTATACTTCTCCGTTTTGTGTTCAGTAGTTTTTGTATGTAGGAGCAAGCTATTTCAAATATGGTTGCACCCGTTTTGTAAAAAATAAAAAAGAGCCAAAAGTATGGACTTTTGGCTCTTTTCGCAACAGCGGTTATCTGTATGTTTATAAGTTCTCAACGTACCATTCGTACATGCGCGCAATTCCTTCGTCAATTTCAATTTTGTGCTTCCAGCCCAATTCATGAATTTTAGTTGGATCGGTTAGTTTACGCATGGTGCCGTCGGGTTTGTCGGCATTAAATACAAATTTTCCGGTAAACCCTACTTTTTCACCCACCAGGTAGGCCAAATCCTTAATGGATATTTCTTTACCTGTTCCAATATTAATGTGGGTATTGCGAACTTCGCCATTCGCAGGTTTTACATCCTTAAAATCTATATTTTCAATTACATATACACAGGCCTCGGCCATTTCCTCACTCCAGAGAAATTCACGCATTGGTTTTCCCGATCCCCAAATTTCAACGGCAATGCCATCCTTTGTGGTAATGCCATATTTTTTGAGAATGGTCAGGATTTCGCTTTCCGAAGCTTTGCCGTCCACACCCTCAATAGGGCGCTTGGTAAGGTCTTTACGAATGGCTTCCCAATCGTTGCTCACCAGGCATTTGCCCAGGTGGTTTTTACGGATAAGTGCCGGAAGTACGTGTGATTTTTCCAGATCAAAATTGTCGTTTGGCCCATAGAGGTTGGTTGGCATTACACTGAGGTAATTCGTGCCATATTGCAGGTTGTAGCTTTCGCACATTTTAATACCGGCAATTTTTGCAATGGCATACGGCTCATTGGTGTATTCCAACACATCGGTTAACAAACAATCTTCGGGCATGGGCTGGGGTGCCTCGCGCGGATAAATACAGGTGCTGCCCAAAAACAGCAGCTTTTTTACCCCCGTAAGGTATGCGTTGTGGATCACGTTGTTTTGGATCATGAGGTTTTCGTAAATAAACTGCCCACGATACGTATTATTGGCCACAATGCCACCAACCTTAGCTGCGGCAAGAATCACATAGTCAGGTTTTTCCTGCTTAAAAAATTCAGCAACAGCATTCTGGTCCATCAGGTTCAATTCGGACGAGGTGCGGCCAATCACCTGGGTGTATCCTTTGTTTTCAAGGATTTTTTTTATGGCCGAACCTACCAGTCCTCTGTGTCCTGCAACAAAAATTTTACTGTTTACATCCATCATTATTCGTAGTAGTTGAGGGTTCTGTAACCTCCTTCACGCAGGTACGAATCTTTTTGCATGAGTTTCAAATCCGACTTCATCATGTCTTCTACCAAACCTGCCAGGTCATATTCCGGTTTCCAGTCGAGGTAGTTTTTACATTTAGAAGGGTCTCCAATTAAAAGGTCAACTTCGGTTGGACGGAAATAAGCGGGATCCACCCCAACTATTTCTTTACCTGATGCCTGAACGGCTTTGATGTTCTCCAGGTATTTTTCACCTACCTTCTCAATAAATGCTTTTTCGTCGATAGCGGCGATGTAGCCTTTTTCGTCTACTCCTTCTCCTTTAAACTCAATTTCTAAACCAGCTTCTTTTCCGGCAAGTTTAATAAAATCGCGAATGGTGGTTGTTATACCGGTGGCAATAACAAAATCGGTAGGCTCGCTATGCTGCAATATGGCGTGCATTGCGCGTACATAATCTTTAGCATGGCCCCAATCGCGCTTTGACGACAGGTTACCCATGTATACTTTGTCTTGCATACCCAATGCAATTTTACTCATTGCACGGGTTACTTTACGGGTAACAAAAGTTTCCCCTCTAATGGGCGACTCGTGGTTGAATAAAATTCCGTTGCAGGCATACATTTTATAAGCCTCGCGGTAGTTTACTGTAATCCAAAAGGCATACATTTTTGCCACCGCATACGGAGAGCGAGGGTAAAACGGTGTTTTTTCGCTTTGTGGAACTTCCTGCACAAGGCCATACAATTCTGAGGTAGAGGCCTGGTAAATTTTGGTCTTCTCAGTTAACCCTAACAGGCGAACGGCCTCCAAAATACGTAGCGTACCCAAACCATCGGCATTTCCTACATACTCGGGAGTTTCAAAACTTACATGAACGTGGCTCATTGCGGCCAGGTTGTAAATTTCATCCGGCTGTACTTCCTGTATTACACGCGTTATGTTCATACTGTCGGTGAGGTCACCGTAATGCAAAATCAGGTTTCTGTTTTCAATGTGCGGATCCTGATAAAGGTGATCAATACGATCGGTGTTAAATAACGATGCTCTTCTTTTCAGGCCATGTACAATGTACCCTTTTTTGATAAGATACTCGGCTAAATAAGCACCATCCTGACCGGTAATACCAGTAATTAAAGCTACTTTTTTCATAAAAAATATGTGGTTTAATTAAATTTCGACTAGGCGATCGAATATTTACTTTTAAAGAATAACAGTAATTTCTAATTAAGGTTTTGTCGCAACTTTGTTATTGTTGCCGTTTGTTTGACAAATATAGAATTATTTTGAATAAAAACACGTATTAACACTGTGTTAACATTTGGGAAAAATGATGAGGGGCTCTTAATGTGCAGTAATTGAGGGTATTATTGGTGTTGTTTTTATATGGCTGATTTGGTGGAGCGCTAAAGTTTAAGGTATAATTCGTTGTACTGGGCAGATATTACCCGCACATGAAAGTGGTTGATGTTTTTTAGGCCTTTACGAATGATGTCTTCTCTGAAAAGGTTGTCTTTCAGTACCTTTAATACGCCGTTTTCGATGGATTTTACACTGTGTGGATTGGTGAAACAGGCACCTTTTCCTGCCACTTCAGGTAGGGAAGCCACCCGAGAGGTTACAATGGGGCGACCAATGGTTTGGGCCTCCAATATGGGCAACCCAAAGCCTTCGTACAAACTGGGGAATAGTACCAGGTCGGACTTTACGTAGCACTCCATAACCTGCCGGTAGGTAACGTTAAATTCGTTGGTGTACGACATGTTGAACTGTTCGAGCAACTCCACCTGATGCTCCTGTAATTTGCCTATAATTAACAGTTTGCAGGGGATTTTATGTACGGCCTGCACGGCCCGCTCCAGGTTCTTGTTTTCTTTGGTTCCTACTAAAAGAATGGTAGGCGTTTCCAAATTAAACTCCTTGGGAGTATATCTTAACAGGGGGTTAAACGGATTGCGAATAACTTTAATTTTTTTGCGTGCAAACGGGATGAGTTGTCGAACTTCTGTGGCTGTAAATTCAGAAATTACGGTAATTTTTTTAGCGAAATAAGCCGGAATCCAAAACCAGAACAATTTATGGGTAAACTTTTTAAACCAGTTTCCTGACTTGGCAAAACCAATGTCGTGAATGGTTAATATGCAGTTTTTACCACAAAACGGTACCAGGTAGTTTTCGTGCCCGGTAATGTGGTTAATCTGGTTTTTTAATTTTCGTTTGCGAATGTATTGAATGTTTTTCAGGGCAGCTTTCAGGGAGTTTCCGGCACAGGGCAATTCAATACGTTCAATTTGGTGCGATTTTTTTAACTCGGGGCTCAGCCATGCAAATATCTCCTCCACACTGTAGTATTCAGGTAGTTTTTTTCGGAATATTAAATTTACTTTCATGTGGCTTTTTCCCGGCGTTTGATGTAAGAAGACCTTTGCAGGTACTGGCTGCAGAAGCCCTACTAAGATAATGGTTTTTATGTAGAAATGTTACTTACCCGCCATATAACTCAACGGTGAATTTCAGCTTTTTTAAGGCGTTTTCAAGATGTTTTGGCAGAGTGACTGTTGCGAGCAGCGCATTAAAGCCGCCCGTCAATGTATTCGCGGGGCCACATGCCTTTAATGTCGTAAATGATGGATTGGCCGCCTGCCTTTACCCGGGGTAGGTCGTAATTTTTAAATTCATCGTGGGCAACAGCTAAAATAATGGCATTATATTTTTTATCGTAAATGGCGTTGGCATCGGGGGTAATGGATATGCCAAGTTTCTTTTTTACAATAGTTGGGTTGGCCCAGGGGTCGCATACATCCACTTTGCATTGGAAATTTTCCAGCTCTTTAATGATGTCAATCACTTTTGTATTGCGTATATCCGGGCAGTTTTCCTTAAATGTAATTCCTAAAACAAGCACATGGCTGTCTTTTATCAGCATGCTTTTTTTTATCATCAGCTTTACCACCTTGTCGGCTACAAAATGCCCCATGTTGTCGTTCACCCTTCTTCCCGATTGAATTACCTGTGGGTTATAGCCCACCTGTTCGGCCTTGTATGAGAGGTAGTAAGGATCCACACTAATGCAATGCCCCCCCACCAGGCCGGGTCTGAATTTCAGAAAATTCCACTTGGTGCCCGCCGCCTCAATAACTTCATTGGTATCAATCTCCAGTCGGTCAAAAATAAGGGCCAGCTCATTTACAAAGGAAATGTTCAGGTCGCGCTGCGCATTTTCAATTACTTTGGAGGCTTCGGCTACTTTTATGCTGCTGGCTTTGTGTGTGCCGTTGGTTAGTACGGTATTGTACAAGGCATCCACCACATCCGCAATTTCAGGGGTGGATCCTGAGGTAACTTTTACAATGTTCGTAAAGTGGTTCACTTTATCTCCCGGATTAATCCGTTCGGGCGAATAGCCGGCAAAAAAATCGCGGTTGTAGTGCAGACCCGACACTTTTTCAATCACCGGTATGCACTCTTCTTCCGTTACGCCCGGGTAAACGGTAGACTCATAAATTACCAGATCACCTTTTTTTATTTGCTGCCCTATGGTTTTGCTGGCTCGCTGCAAGGGGCGTAAATCGGGAGTTTTGTTGTCG
>JAUIMD010000167.1 GCA_030433225.1 Bacteroidia bacterium | reverse complement strand
ATGCCTTGTGCCAGCTGTCGGCTGCAACCGTATTGGGCGTGGTTACCGTTGGCATCGGCCCAGTGAATGGTTCCATACGCTTTGTCGTCGCGCCCTTCACCTCCGCCTACCATTTCCATAATGTCAATTTCGCCGCATGCCGGCCAACCCGTGCCGGTAAAAATATCGTTGCCCAGCATCCAAAAGGCAGGCCATATTCCCTGCCCATAGGGCAATTTGATGCGTGCCTCTATTTTGCCATAGGTGAAAGCCGCTTTTTGGTAGGTAATGAGCCTTGCCGAGGTGTATGCCTTGCCCATGTAGTTTTCTTTGTGGGCCTCTATAATAAGCATGCTGTCAACCACCCGGGAGTTCCGCAGGCTGTTGGTATAGTATTGCAGCTCGTTGTTTCCTCCGCCGTTGCCATTTACCTCATGTGTCCATTTAGCAGGATCAGGGGCTCCTGTGTAGTTAAATTCGTCGGCCCATACCAACTCATAGCATTGGGAAAAGGCCTTAGAAAAACTAAAAACCAGTACCAGTATGGGGAAAATTTTAAGGTTCATCATATGCTTTTACTTTACATCAAAGGTTGCGGATAGTCCCTCCTGAGAACTGGTGCCCACCATTACATCAAATGTGCCGGGCTCCATTATAAACGTTCCGTTGTTGTCGAAAAATCCGAGTTCTTTATGGGTTAGGCGAAAGGATACGGTTTTGGATTCGCCAGGATTGAAATGGTTTTTCGAAAATCCCTTCAGCTCCCTAACCGGCCTGGCAACGCTGGCAACCCGGTCGTGCAGGTACAATTGGGTAACTTCGGCTCCTGCTACCTCCGACTCGTTCGTAACCTGTACAGAAACGTCCACCGTGCCATCCTCCTTTACCGCAACGCTTAGGTTGGCATAGGCAAAGGATGCATAGCTTAATCCATATCCAAAAGGATAAAGCGGGGAATTGGGTACATCCATGTAATGCGACCAGAACACATCCGTTCCGGGCCCCGGACGCCCTGTATTTAAATGGTTGTAATAGATAGGACATTGGCCAACATTGCGCGGAAAACTCATGGGCAGTTTCCCCGACGGGTTGTTTAAACCGTATAAGGTTTGAGCAATTGCGTGTCCTGACTGACTGCCGAGGTGCCATGTTTCCAAAATGGCCGGGAGATGTTCATCTGCCCAGGGAATGGCCAGGGGTCTTCCGTTCATTAAAACCAGTACAATATTTGGGTTTACGGCATACACTTGCTCCAGCAGTTCCTGCTGTAATCCGGGAAGCCCCAGGTCAGTTCTGCTGCGGCCTTCGCCGGTTTGCAAGCCATGTTCGCCCAGTACCATCACCACTGTTTTGGCCTTTTTTGCCAGTGCTACGGCGGCTTTCATTCCGGTTTTATCGGTGGTGTTAAATTCCAGTTCGGTGGAAAAAGCCAGTGGTCCGGTAACCAATTCGGGGCCCCGGGCAAAAGCATAGGGCACGCCAAGGGCATCCAGCCCCTCTAAAACCGAAATGGCGGTTCCGTCATCTGAGCCAATTCGCCAACTGCCCAGCGGACTGGTTTTATCGTTTGCAAGAGCTCCGATAACCGCAATGTTTTGCGCACGATTAAGCGGCAGCATTTGCGCATCGTTTTTAAGCAAAACAATGGATTTTTTTGCCACATCCAGGGCCACCTGCTGGTGTTCAGGATGATAGAGCCATTTTTTTTCGCGGTCTTCGCTGCAATACCGGTATGGATCGTCAAACAGGCCAAGCTCAAATTTTACGGTGAGAATCCGTCGTACGGCATCGTTAATGATTTCTTCCTTCACTTTACCGGCCTGTACCAGGGCAACCAGGTGTTTCACATAGGCATAGGATTCCATATCCATATCCGATCCGGCATTGGCTGCCAGTTCTGCAGCGTGGTTCAAATCCATCGCATAGCCATGCGGAATCATTTCGCGGCCACTTCCCCAGTCAGATACTACAAATCCTTTAAACCCCCAGCGCTCCTTTAAAATGGTACGTTGAAGAAATGCACTTCCTGTAGCCGGAATTCCGTTCAGGGTGTTAAAAGAGTTCATCACGGTTTTCACATCCGCCTCGACCGTGGCAAGAAACGGAGGCAAAATCACATTGTACAGGGTGGAGGTACCTACATCCACGGTGTTGTAATCGCGCCCCGATTCGGAAAAACCGTAACCTGCAAAATGTTTGGCACAAGCGGCCATGGTATTGTCCGCGGCAAGATCGTCACCCTGAAAACCCTTTACACGTGCCACTCCTATGTGGGCCCCCAAAAATGGATCTTCTCCGGCACCTTCCATTACACGCCCCCACCGGGCATCGCGTGTAATATCCACCATGGGTGCAAACGTCCAGTTTTGCCCTACGGCGGTGGCTTCAACCGCCGCCATGCGTGCTGATTTTTCAATGGCCTGCATGTCCCAGCTTGCGGCTTCTCCCAGCGGAACCGGCGCCAGGGTTTTATGCCCATGAATAACGTCAAGACCAAAAATTAAGGGGATTCCCAACCGGGTTTCCTCTACCGCAATGCGTTGCAGTTCACGGGTCGCTTTCGCCCCACGAACATTTAACACCGAACCTACCCATCCGTTACGCAGGTGCTCCAACTTATGCCTGGCATCTCCTTCTTCCGGCAATGGCCCGGTAGCATCATAAAATCCGTTGTATTGGTTCATCTGGCCTACCTTTTCTTCCAGGGTCATTTTCGCCAGTAGGGTTTCCACTTTTGCAGGAATATCCGGATGGTTGGAGTACACCGGCGCTTTTTGACCACATCCGGTAAAAACCAGGGCCAGCAAAAAAGCAGCAGTGTAGAATGTATAGTTACGTGTCATTTGAAATGAATTTCTGTACAATTGATTTGTATTTGGTTTCTTCACGAAAATAAATGGATTGAAAAGTGGCAACAAGTTTTTAGGTTGTACTTAATCACTACACGCCCATTTCCGGGGATTATTTTAATCATACCAGCAACACCAAAAACCTCTTTTCATGGCACTTACACTAACATTTCGCCTTCGAATCCTCGGGCTATTCCACCTACAGAACTCAACGTTTTCAGGGGGATTTGCAGCCAGAAAAGGGATACTCTGCGCCCTTGATTCAACAGTAAATGCAGGAGCCCGTTTCAGGGTTTTTGTTTCTGACCCTTTCCCATTGCCGGAGGGCGTTTCCGGGAAAATCTAACGACGCTTCTTGACGTAGGGTGGCGATGGCAGCCAGGATGTGTAGGCATTTCATCCTCCGCTCGTTCGCAAGGCTAGCGGTTACACCGGGCATGGTGATTTATCCTTGGGTAGCAGTAAAGGAAAAGGCCTCACATCAAGCAAGGCCTCTACCAGAGATTAATTAAAACTCAACTACTAATTACCGTATGAATTTTTGTGCTGATCCATCCGCAAGTCGTATAAAATAGATGCCGTTTTGCAAACCGGAAACGTTAAACATTGCCTGGCTGTTTACCGACACTTTTTCGTCTACCTTTTGACCTACCGCATTGTACAGTGAAACTTGTGTATCTTTTCCCTGAATATCCACAGTAAGCATGTCGCTGGTACCTACCGGGTTAGGATATACCTTAAATTCAGTTGCATTGATTTTACGTACGGAGGTGGGTTCGTCTCCAATTAGATCATAATCTGCCTTGCTAATGAGGTATACACTGTCCACATAAACCGTTCCATCGTCAGCTGAAAGAAGGAAGCCCACTTTTTCGGCGGTGGTTTCTGTTATTTGATCAAAAGTAACCTCAAACTCGTACCAGGTGGGGTCGGTGGTTAAATCGAATTGCCACTCGGAGCGACCGTTCACATTGCCGGGTGAGCTACTGGCACCATAGCGATTGTATCCATTGGCTTCGGTGTCTTCAAAATCGACGGTAGCCACGCGGAATTTGCTGCTCCATGCTTTAAAACTTAGGATGTATGGTATGTCAGGGATGGCCTTAAACATATTGGTTTGGTTCACCTGGTAGTGCCAGTTCTCTGCTTTGGCGGCGGTAACACATTTCAATACACCATCTTCCACAACATAGGTTTCACCTGATTCGGCATCTACCCATCCACCCCAGGACTCAAGGCCTTTATCAAAGTTGCCATTTACTACGAGGTTGGCCTCTTCTGCAGTAAGAATTTGGTTGGTAATGGTAATCATCAAAGGGTCGGAGTCGATATAACCCCCATCCGTAGATGATGCATAGATGGAAACCTCGCCATTTCGAACAGCAGTGATTAAACCGGTTTTTGAGATTTTAACAGCATTTGCCGGCTCAGCCACCCATTTCAGATCCTGCACGGTAGCATTGGTGGGTACAATTGCAGCAGTAATCTGTAAGGTTCCGTTGTTCACCTCAATGCTGGCCGAAGGTGCACTCAGGGTAATTTCATCCACATAAATTTTATCCGAAGGATCTTTCAGTGTGGCCAGTCCAACATCGTCCATATTGGCCCAGTTTTCGTTCACAGTTCCAAGGTTCGACCATACTTTTCGTTGTCTTGATCCGGCATCGCCTGCTGCATCCCGGTCAGAAATATACACATCAAAACCGAACTGTGCAGTTTGTGGCATCACAAAACCATTTTCATCCACCAGGGTGTTGAATGGGATAAAATACTCCTGAATGTAACTGGGCTCAGTAACTTTAACACCAAAAGAGAAATTTCCGGCATCGATGGCTCCTTCTGCCGCCAGGTTTTCGGTGGATAAATCGGGAGCAAACTGGTAATGGCCTGTTACACCACCTGCCGACGCTCCGCGTCCATCCGTAAGGTTGCCGTCGTTTACGTCAAAGTAAAGTTCGGTTTTGTCGTAGGTCCAGGGGTCTCCGCCGGTTTGTACTGCCCAGGGCACATGCACATCGTCGTCCACCACAATTAACACAAATATTCCACTATCGGCGTACATTGCTTTATAATAGGAGGCGCCAACGGTGGGTGTTTCGTTGGTGTAATCCCGATCAATATTGTATTGGGTAGCGCCATCCCAAACGGCATCAATAACACCATCCAAAACGGGAGCCGTTTCCCCCAATCGGGTAAACTCGGCCTGAGGCTTCTGGGCGAAGGTTAGGGTACATACGAGTAAACCCGCGAACATTGTAAAAATTTTATTCATGATTAGTGAGCTTTTAGTGATTAAACAATATCATCGCATTTTAATGATTATCCGAAAATAGTTCGTTTTCAAAACTGCTCATAATTCCTTTCCGCTATTTATGAACTACAAGCGGCGTAATTTCCCAATCATTCGATTTACAACAAAGCCTATCCACCTATACTACTGCTACTTACAGATACAAACTTTTATATTTTCACATTGAAAATATAATTCCAATCACTTACAAAAATACTTCCAATGAATAAGTATTCATAATTACAAAAGATGACAAAGGACGAAAACGTCCATAAAATGCGAATTAGGAGAGAAAAAGGGGGAAAGGGG
>JAUIMD010000166.1 GCA_030433225.1 Bacteroidia bacterium | reverse complement strand
CCCCACCGTAACACACCTGGAGCAAATGATCCAACAAGCCACCGGTGCCCACGGCGTTATTGCGCTCTCGTCGGGTATGGCGGCAATCAGCAATACCTTTTTGGCATTACTGGAGCCGGGTAACAACGTTATCACTTCCTCGCGTTTGTTTGGAAACACCTTCGGGCTATTCAATAAGACCCTCCCCTCACTGGGCATGGAATTTCAATTTGTGGACTTAAAAAACCGCAGTGAAATTGAAAAACACATTACGCCCCGCACCAGGGCCATTTTTGTGGAAACCATTTCCAATCCATTGTGCGAAGTGGCCGATATTGCGGCTTTGGCAAGCATAGCACAGGAGCACAACCTGGTATTGGTAGCTGATACCACCATGACACCATTAATGGTGTTTGATGCTAAACAACACGGGGTAAACATCGAAATCATATCCAGCACCAAATTTATATCCGGTGGTGCAACAGCCGTTGGGGGCTTATTTATTGACCATGGCACCTACGATTGGAGCCAATTGGAAAAATTAAAACCCGAAGTGGAACGGTACCAGAAAAATGCCGTGATTTCGAAGTTACGAAAAGAGATATTCCGCAACTTTGGCGCCTGTATGTCGCCCAATAACGCCTACCTGCAAAGCCTTGGTCTGGAAAGTTTTGAATTGCGGGTAAACCGGGCCTGCGAAAATACCAAAATAGTAGCGGAGTGGCTGAATGAGCAAGCGCAGGTGCTTACCGTAAATTATTCGGGGCTGGCCTCCTCCCCTTCGCATGCCATTGCCAACAAACAGTTTGGAGCGCGCCAGGGAGCGATTCTTTCTTTTGAGCTGGAGTCAAAAGAAGCGTGTATGGCATTTTTAAACAAGCTTAAAATTATTCGCCGGGCTACCAACCTCAACGACAATAAATCGTTGATTATTCACCCGGCATCCACCATTTATACCGAACATACCGAAGAACAAAAAGCGTTGCAGGGAATCAGTGACCGCCTCATTCGCTTCTCGGTTGGGATTGAAGATGTGGAAGATTTAATAGATGACTTAAAACAGGCCATGGCCTAATAAAAAAGCCCTTTTCAGGGCTTTTTTATTTATCAGTTGTATAGCATGCTTTAAAAGGGACTCACTCCCGGTTTCCATTTAATATTGCACCCTGCACTTGGGTGTTGCTCAGCGTTTAAATCTTCACCTTTTGCAATGGTTTCCAACACTACACGCAAATCTTTTCCGGTGGAGGCAACTCCGTTTTTATGATTCGATTCATCAAACCGACCACGGTACACGCACTTTAAATCGGTATTAAACACGTAAAAATCGGGGGTACATGCGGCCATGTAAGCTTTTGCCACCCGTTGAGTTTCGTCAAATAAATACGGAAAGGTGTACCCCAGTTCTTCTGCATCGGTTTTCATGGCGTCGGGTCCATCGGCCGGAAATGCATCCGCATCGTTTGAACTAATGGCCACAAAAGAAAAGCCCTTTGCCTGAAATTCCTTCGCAAAAGCGGCCAGCGTGGTTTTAATATGTTTTACATACGGGCAATGGTTGCAGATAAACATCACAACCGTTCCGTTTTCATTGGATGCAACATCGTTTAATGAAACTGTTTTTCCGCTTAGGGGTTCCAGCAAAGAGAAGTCAGGTGCTTTTTCTCCTAACGGGAACATTCTAGAAAATGTTAATGACATGGTATTGTTATTTAATGCGTAAAACTAAGTTCGAATGCGGTATTTGGCCTCTACTTTCCCTTTTGAAATGGCAGTAAGGCGCCCTTTTAGCAGGCGGCGGCGCAACGGCGAAATGTAATCGATAAACAGTTTGCCGTCAATGTGATCATACTCGTGCTGAATAACACGGGCTGCCCACCCTTCATAAACTTCATCGTACTTCACAAAGTTTTCATCGACATAGGTAATGCGAATTTTATCAGGCCGTTCCACCTTTTCACGTATGCCCGGCAGGCTCAAACACCCCTCTTCATCGGATACCGGTTCTCCGGAGCGCTCCAGAATTTGAGCATTGATAAATACTTTTTTAAAGTCCTGGTATTCGGGAAACTCTTCGGCCAACGGCGACAAATCCATCATAAAAATACGTATGGGTTTGCCTACCTGAGGTGCTGCCAAACCAATACCTTCGGCAAAATACATGGTATCAAACATGTTTTTAATGAGGTCTGCCAGGCCTTCATATTCGGGGGTAATATCCTGCGCCACTTTGCGCAACACAGGGTTTCCGTAAACTGTTACTGGTAATATCATAATGTATTCATTCGTTTTGAATCGAGATAATTTTGCAGGAGAATGGTAGCACTCACTTTATCCACCAACCCCTTATTCTGTCTTGCTTTTTTGCCAATTCCACTTTCTAAAATCGCCTTTTGGGCTAAAACGGAGGTAAAACGTTCATCCATTTTAAACACCGGAATATCGGGAAAGTTTTTTAATAGCCAATGGTAAAATTCCTGCACATATTTTAAAGATGCTGAATCGGAATTATCCAGGTTTTTGGGCCATCCCAACACAATGGTTTCCACTTTTTCTTTGGTCAGGTAATTTTTCAAATAGGCATGCAGGTCTTTGATGTGAACGGTATCCAGGCCATTGGCAATAATCTGCATGGGATCGGTCACTGCCAGGCCAATGCGTTTTGTTCCGTAATCAATGGATAGAATGCGTGCCATGTTAATGCAACAATATTTTTTGCGCCACTTCGCGGGCTTTTTCTTCCCCTTTTAGCACCCGCACAATTTCCAGCGCAAATGCATTTACCGGCCCTGCACCCCGTCCTGTGGTAATATTGCCATCGGTAATGGCATCCACCCGCAGCACTTCCGCACCTTTTAAAAATTCCTCATTTCCGGGATAGCAAACGGCTTTTTTGCCATGCAGCAAATCCATTTTTCCCAAAATGCGGGGAGCAGCACAAATGGCGGCCACCCTTTTATGTTTGGCAAACTCTTTCACTTTTTGTTTTAACACAATGTGCTGTTCAAGGTGTTGCGTACCGGGCATTCCGCCGGGCAGCACCAGCATTTCTGCTTTAGCGTACGGGGCATCTTCCAGCAACACATCGGTTACCACACTTATGTTGTGCGCACCTTTTACCTCCAGGCGCTCAGTAACCGAAACCATGTGTGTTTCAATATCTGCTCTTCTAAGAATATCAACCGTTGCCAGGGCTTCAATTTCTTCAAATCCCTCGGCAAAATGAACCAGTACCATACGAACTATTTAATGTAAAAAAGCCTTGTTTATAATTCAACACAATCGCCGGTTGCTACCTGTGTACTGCCAAATGCGTCAAAAAAACGTGCCAGTGCAGGTAACTCGGTGCAATGCGTAGGTATAACATGGCCAATATGTAATTGTTTGATATAGTAGACAGTATTTGTGGTGAGGGCATCAGATTTTTTTAGATGGAAGCCGCCCATAACCGCCCATATTTTGTTTTCTCCGGTCAGGTTTTGTGCATGCGCCAAGGTATTGCAAATTCCTGCATGGGCACAACCTGATAGTACCACCAGCCCCCGGGCGGTTTGAATCGCCAATCCAGAATCGTCAGGAATAAAATCATCTGCGCCGTTTTCATCTTCAAATGCGGTATTCTGCGCTTCAAAATTGTTGGTTTTGGGAATTTCGCCCAAAAACACAATTTTTTCTGAAATCCATACCGGCTTGCGCGAGAGTTGCACCGAAAAGCGCTGCTGCACCTGCGCTTTATTTAGCGCTAACCCAACGTAATGCCTGTTGCGGTTTTTATGGTAGCGTTTTTTAAAGCAATCGGGGTGCGCAATCAACGGCAGTCCTTTCAGGTGTTTTAACCCATCCCCATGGTCCCAATGCCCGTGGCTCAGCACCACTGCATCCAAATGCTCCAAATCAATGCCCAGTGCAGCGGCATTTTTCAAAAACACATCCGATGCACCCGTATCCAACAAAATGCGTTTACCATCTGCCTCCACCAGGTAGGATAAACCGTGTTCGGCCAGCAATTTTCGCCCGGGTCGGTTATCGTTTAAAACCGTTATTTTCACTTCACTGCGTTCCATCCTTCAGTTTTGGTAGTTCCACAAAAAAGGTTGTTCCTGCCTGGCCCGTGGTAAACCAAATTTTTCCATTTGCCAGCAGCACAATATTTTTTACAATACTCAGGCCCAGCCCCATACCACTGCTTTTGGTGGTAAAGCTCGGCTCAAATAAACGATCCTGAATGGTTTCATCCATGCCCTTTCCATTGTCCTTTATGGATACGGTTACCGTTTCGGGTCCATCGTCCAGCACTACATCCACCTTCCCTTTTTGGTTATGCGGAATAGCCTGAATGGCGTTTTTTATCAAATTATTAAATACCTGCAGCAACTGCTTTCTGTCGGCATAAATCCAGCTTTGCTCATGGGTATTTACGTGGAGGTGTATGTGGGCATGGGTGGAATTTTTAAACAACTGTACCGCATCCTGTAAGGGCTCCAGCACATTTATTTTTTCAGGAAGGGCTTCGGGCATTTTGGCAAAATTCGAAAACTCGGTGGCAATGCGCGACAGGTTATCGATTTGTTCAATAATGGAATTGGCCGTTTTATGCAGTATGGCGTCAAAATCTTCGCTTCCCGATGCCTTTGCCCGTTGCAACAATTGCAGGTTAAGTTTCATGGGGGTAAGCGGATTTTTTATTTCGTGCGCAATTTGCCGCGCCATTTCGCGCCAGGCCAGCTTTCGTTGATTTACAGCCAACTGTTCTGCACTTCGGGTAAGCTCTTCCACCATGCGGTTGTATTCCTTTACCAGGTCACCAATTTCATCGTTCTGTCCATATTCTATGCGTTCGTTTTTTCCTTCCAGCCGAATGCCCGATAATTTGTTTTGAATGAGGCGCAGGGGTTTGGTGAGGTTGCGAATTAAAATTACCGTTATAAACAACGCTGCCAGTACAAATATCAGGTAAATGTTGATCATTACTACAATAAAATTGGATGTTTCGGAGGCCAGTTCGTCACTGCTGATAAAGAAGGGAACATTCACATAACCAATCAATTCATTCTCCCAATTGTAAATCATAAAGTAAGCAGCCAGGTACTTCAGGTTACCAAACTGCTCATTTACAATTACCATGTTTGAATTGTTGTAATGCAGCAACTTAAATGCTTCGGCCGACATGCGTTTACCAATAATATTGTAATTGTAAATCAGCGGGCGCGATGAGGAGAGCAGGTATCCATCCAGCGAATACAGGTTTACATCCAGTGACAAACCGCTGGAAATGTTTTGCAGCAAATCCATCAGGTAGTGTTGATCTACGCCTTCGAGGGTAGGCAATTCTCCAATGTACTGGTCCAGAAACATCATTACGCTTCGGCTTTTATCCCGTATGGTGGAATATTGCTTTTGCTTTACCTGCCGCATATTAAAAAAGATGGAAGTATTGCCAACCATTACAAAGGCAAAC
>JAUIMD010000165.1 GCA_030433225.1 Bacteroidia bacterium | reverse complement strand
TGAGTGGATTAAGGGCATGCCCTATTACGGCGCCACCTGCGGACGATTTGCCAACCGGATAAAAAACGGCCAGTTCAGTATTGACGGTAAACACTATCAATTGCCCATAAACAATGAACCTAACAGCCTGCATGGAGGTCCGGAAGGTTTCAGCAACCAACCTTTTGACACGGATGGCGTACGTATAGAAAACGGGAAACAATCTATAGAACTTAGCTATTTGAGTGTAGATGGTGAAGAAGGTTACCCCGGCAACCTGCAGTTTAAGGTGGTATTTACCCTGACGGACGAAAATGAACTGGCCCTGGATTATTTTGCCACTACCGACAAAACCACACACATTAATATAGCGTCGCACACGTTCTTTAACCTGGCCGGAGAGCAATCTCCAACCATACTTGATCATGAACTGATGGTAAACGCATCGCGCTATACGCCTTACGACCAATACAACATACCAACCGGCGAAATTGCCGAAGTAGAAAATACCCCCATGGATTTCAGGACACCTCATACAATTGGGGAGCGCATTGATGCCGATTTTGAACAACTGAAATTTGGGAAAGGTTATGACCACAACTGGGTGTTGGACAATGCACCAAACGAACTGGGACTGGCATCTGTACTAACCCACCAAGCCAGTGGCCGTGTGATGGAAATTTACACAACACAACCCGGTATTCAGGTGTATACTGCCAACTGGCACGATGGTACAGACAAAGGGAAAAGCATGGTTTACCCCTTTCGTTCCGCAGTGTGCCTTGAAACACAGCATTTCCCTGATTCGCCCAACAAGCCACAATTTCCTTCCACCCTGTTAAAACCCGGAGAGGAATACCGACACTCGGTAATACATGTATTTAAAACGCAGTAATACGCATACTTTATAATTTTCCTGCATTGGCAAAGCATCCTTACCGTTTTCCCCTGCTGGTAATGGCCTTTCTGTTTTTTATGTTTGGCTTTATTACCGTTATGAACAACTCGTCCATTGAGTTTTTGCAGCAGGCCTTTGGGCTAAACGAGGTTCAAAAGCAACTGCCCAACACCTTTTTTTATGGGGCTTATGTGTCGTCCATTCCCGTAGGTTTTGTTATAAAACGCATAGGGTACAAAAACACCATCTTCGTTGGACTTTCCCTGATAGCTATAGGGTTTTTCGCCAGTGTTAGCGGCCTTGCGTATGGATATGCCGGATTTCTGTCTACCCTTTCCATCTTTGCCATTGGGGTGGTGGCTATTCAGGTATCAACGGCGCCCTATGTGTTGGCCTTAGGATCGCCCGAAACCTCTGCCAGCCGGCTGACTTTTGCCAATGCCATGAATTCTGTGGCTACCGTTTTGGCTCCCATTTTTGTTTCACACTTATTTATTACCCCGCAACTTGCCGTGGGCGAAACCCTTGCACCCGCTGCCATCCAAAATGTTTTGCGATGGCCTTATTATGGTATTGGCCTGGCGGTGCTGGGGGTATTGCTTATCCTGTTTTTTTTAAAACTCCCTGCTATTCATAGCCAGCAAGTGGAAGCTGCCAAACGACAGGGTTCGTACAAAGCCAGCGCATTCCATTATAAACACGTATGGCTGGGTTCACTGGCCATCTTTTTTTACCTGGGAGCCGAGATAGGCATCCCCAGTTTTTTTGGCGATTTTGTTGCGTACAAACAGGTGGAAATTCAGGGGACATCCACCGATATGCTAACCTTGTATTGGGGTGGATTGCTGGTAGGCCGATTGCTGGGAATGGTCGCATTGCAGCGCATCAAACCGGGGCATGTACTGCTTTTTTCGTGTGTAAGCGCATCAATTATGCTGATGTTGGCAATGGCAAGCCAGGGTAACTTCGCTCTTTGGCTATACCTGGGCACCGGCCTGTTTCACTCCATCATGTTTCCGGTGGTAAACAGCCTGGCATTAAAAGATTTGGGTCCGCATGCGGATGTGGCCTCGGGGGTTATTAACACCTCCGTTTTAGGAGCAGCGTTGCTTTTACCCCTCATGGGTGGAGTACAGGGTATTACAGGAACCGTGACAAGCGCTCTGGCATTTTTGTTTGTGTACTACGCCTACATTGCATTTTTTGGAATAAGGGGTGCCCGGTATCGGTAATTCGCATTAAAAAAGGGGAACTTTTCAGCTCCCCTTTCAATACCTAATTGTCATTATAACGGCTAACTGTTCTGCTACTCCGTTATTTTTTTACGTAAGTGCTTACGATATTTTTTAATTCTTGTTCTTCAATTAACCCGGTGTGTCGCCATACTTCTGCTCCGTTTTTAAATAGCACCAACCCCGGGATGGATTCAACCCCAAAGGTAGTTCTAATCTTTGGATTAGCATCAATATCGAGTTTTTCTATCACCGCTTTTCCGTTAAATTCTTGCTGCATCGCATCAATAATGGGTGCAATCTTTTTGCAGGGCGCACACCATGGTGCATAAAAATCAATCAGTACAAGTTCAGAAGAATTGAGCAATTTACCAAATTCATCTGATGTGTACACCTTACTTGCTGAGGGCGTTGCTGCGGCACTTTGCACAAGAGTATACCCAATTTGCTGCCATTCCAATATTCCTCGCTGAAGATTATACACCTTCGTAAATCCGTTTTTAGTCAGGTAATTTGCCACCACCCTACTTCTGCTTCCACTCAAACAATACACATACACCGGTTTGTTTTTTTGGAGGAGATTTAACTTATCCACCACCTGTTTATCCTGCATGCTGATTAATGTGGCGCCCTGAATATGTCCCCGCGAAAACTCCTGAGGTGTACGTACATCCACCACCACCCCGGCATCGTTGTTGAGCAGTGCGGCAAAGGTTTTTGCATCCACATTTTGAAACGTATTGGAAGTGGCCGTAAGCCCTCCCACCAAAAACAGAAGCAGTAAAACAAATCTATTCATATTTACTTATCTATATATTTATCTGCAATAATAGGTATTTTTAAACAATAGCCGGTATTTTTGCCTGTTAATGTTCGTAAATGTCGTGTTGTCGCGCACGAATCCATCCATTAAAAAAGAACATAGAATTTATAAAATGTTGGCATTTGAGGTTTTGAGAACCCGGTATCAGCCTTTACCTTTGCCCCCATAAATACCACCATTCATAAAATGATGAAACTCCTTTTGATATCTAACTCAACCAACGCAGGTGAAGCCTACCTTTCGTTTCCACGACAAAACATTAAAAATTTTGTTGGAACCGCTAAAAACATTGTTTTTATACCCTTTGCGGCCGTAACATTTTCGTACGATGCCTATGAAGAAAAAGTAAACGAGAGCCTGGAAAAAGTAGGTTTGCAGGTAAAAGGCATCCATAGATTTGAAGACCCGAAGGAGGCCATTAAAAACGCCGATGCAGTAATTACCGGGGGTGGAAATACATTTCGGTTGGTGCAAATGCTACACCACTACAAGCTAATAAAGCCCTTGCGTAAAAAAATAAAAAAGGGCATGCCTTACGTTGGCTGGAGCGCAGGTTCGAACATTGCCTGCCCTACCCTGAAAACCACCAACGACATGCCCATAGTAGAGCCCAAAAGTTTTGAAACGCTTAACCTGGTACCTTTTCAAATAAATCCGCATTATTTGGATGCCAACCCTGACGGACATGCCGGTGAAACGCGGGAGCAACGGATTCAGGAATTTATGGCCGTAAACCCGGATACCTATGTGGCAGGATTACGCGAAGGAACCATGCTTAAAATGGAGGATGGAAAAATTGGACTGATCGGAAACCGCACGTGCAGGATATTTAAACAGGGCTTGGCGACCTTTGAAATTTCGGAAGGTGAAACATGCGACTTTTTACTGGATACCCATGCCTGATTTTTACCGCATTCGCCAGAAACTGGTTACCCGAACTAAACTATTTTACCGGCACACGCTTATGAACTTTACCTTCTCCAACCAACGGCAGGTGCTTAACCGCGGAGTTAACGGCGACAATTCGTTTGATTTGCTGCATCGGCTACAGCCGGATGTTTTAAATCACCAACCAGACTGGGTGGTAATTATGGTGGGCACCAACGATGCCTTAAATGCCGGAAAACTGGTAGCACCTGTAACCTACCGCAGCAATCTTGTTCAATTGGTCAACTGCTTAAAAGAGAAGAAAATTAAGGTGTTGCTGCTTACCCCTCCCATGGTTGACGATGAACTTGCGCACTTCCCGAACAAAGAAAACCATACCTGCAACCAACTGCTACAACCCTACCGGGAAATTGTTATGCAAGTAGCTAATGCTACGGACTCGGCACTGCTTGACATGTTTGATGTGCTGGAAAAGGCAGGCCTGCCAAAAATTCACCTGATGAACCTGGAAAATTCCCGAAGAAATGATGGCGTGCACCCCACCGCCGAAGGCTATGCGTATATGGCCCGCACCGTTTTCGAAAAACTGCAGCAACTGGGTGTAAGCAAGCAAAAAATAGTATGCTACGGCGATAGCATTACGTTTGGTTACCTGGTAGAAGGCGAAGGACTTGAAACAGGAGAATCCTACCCGGCGGTGTTGAATAGGCTATTGCTGGCAAAGTAAGATAAAGCCGTTTAAATAAGTGGAAAGTTTGACTAAATCCGAATCAACCGGATAAGGTTCTAAATCCAGTTTTTACAGATAACCTAAAAAATAAGAAAGCCAACAGCAAAGCCGGCCGCTATGGATAATACTAGTGTCCACGTATTTCTTTTACGATCTTCGGTTACGCGATTATCAACACGATTTACAGCATAGTACTCTGAATTTAAAGGTTTAAGCTCAGGATTCAGATATCGATAAAACTCTGCTTTACAGCGGTAACAAGTACTCCAGGCATCGGGGCGTTTTTCTTCCACTATATGAACAAAATCTGCATTTAATGCGCAAGCTTCCCCTCTTAAAATCTCAACGGCATCCGCTTCACTACAACTTACTGAAAAGCCCGATTCTCCTAATGTTATTTTCCCAAGCAATTGTATGGAATCCGAATGCAGTAAAGCATGTGTAATTGGAACTTCACAGTTGCCTGCGTTGGTCCTTTTCCCCTCGTAACCGGATCGGACAATGCGATGCGAACAACCGGTAAGTATCGCGACACACAAAAACAGGATTGAAAGATTTTTCATTATAAAAAGATATTAAAGCCAATCGTTACAAAAAGTTCACTGCCTTTACCTTTTGACGAACCGTCTTTATAAGTCCTTTTTGAATAATCTTTGGAATAAACCAAAGCAGGCTCTAACGAGACCTTTGAATTGATAAAAATGGCATACCCAATTCGTGGTGAGATTGTAAACGAGTTCCCTTTGGACCTCAGTTCTTCTGAATCGCTAGTTCGTGAATAGGAGTACCCGGCCTCCAGCCCTAGAAAAAATCCATTCTCAAAATAATACTTGGCAAACGGCGAAATTCCTAAAATCGTTAATGTATATCCATTCTCGAACCAAATACCTATTCTTGGAT
>JAUIMD010000164.1 GCA_030433225.1 Bacteroidia bacterium | reverse complement strand
CTACTATTTTAGGTACCCAAAAATAGATATTTTCTTTAACAAAGCTTTAATTTTTAATTAGAATATCGGTCTTATCTTCGTGCCCCGAAAGGGCAAGAAACATTCCAATTGCTTGTTTGTTGTTTATTAGAGGTTTACCGTATAGTAACTATATTCATGACTAAGAGAAGATACAACGATTATCCGTCCTACATAAAAAAGCATTTTCACGAGCGCATTCAAAAAATTTCGGTGAATGCAGGGTTTACCTGTCCTAACCGCGTAGGTGAAAAAGGGTATGGAGGCTGCACCTATTGCAACAACCAAACCTTTAATCCGGCTTATACTCAAACGGAAATACCAATTGGGGTACAAATTGACAAAGGCATTCAGTTTTTCCGCCATAAATATTCCACCCAAAAATACCTGGCTTATTTTCAGGCATATACCAACACCTATGACGAGTACGATGTGTTGATTAAAAAATACGAGCAGGCATTAACCAATGCAAATGTGGTAGGGCTGGTAATTGGCACCCGCCCCGACTGTATGACGGATGAATTGCTGGAGTATTTTACCTCAAAACAAAAAACACATTACGTAAGTATTGAGTATGGGGTGGAGTCTACCGAAGACGAAACGCTGGATTACATTAACCGGGGACATAGCTATGCAGAATCGGTTGCTGCAATAGAAAAAACGGCAGCACACGGCATACCAACCGGAGCACACCTGATTTTAGGTCTGCCCAAAGAAAACCGGGAGACCATTTTAAACCATGCCCGAAAATTGTCAGAACTCCCCTTAACTACCATCAAATTGCACCAACTTCAACTGGTACGGGGTACCCAAATGATGGTGCAATACAAGCGCAATCCGGAGTTTTTTCATTTATACGATGCGGATGAATACGTGGATTTGGTGGTGGATTTTCTTGAAATACTTCATCCCGAATTTGTGGTTGAACGTTTTATTAGTCAATCGCCCGATAAATTATTAATTGCACCACGCTGGGGCCTGAAAAATTTCGAATTTGTGGCCAGGGTGGAAAAACGCCTGGAAGAGCGCAATACCTATCAGGGCCGTTTGCACAAAGTTTTGGTATAGTACTGTGCTTCACATTGCGCAACATATCGTTCCCCCTTTGCAGCATCCCATACGGTTTAGCGATTATGCCTGTGGAATTTTTAAACAACTTCCCTCCCGAAAGGGTGTAAAAAAAGCCATAAAAAACGGCACTTTGCTGCTCAACGGGGCACAAGCCGAAACGGGCCGTTGGGTAGCAGAAAATGACCGCATTGAGCTGGTAGACCTGGAATTAAATCCACCTAAAACCTATGAACACCCCCTTAAAGTGGTTTACGAAGACGCCCACCTGGCCGTTGTTGTAAAACCTGCAGGTATTGTGGTGAGCGGCAACCAGTTTCAAACGCTGCAAAACATGTTGCCGTATTCCGTTAAAATTTCAACCGAGGTGGATGCCTTGAAATGGCCAAGACCCGTTCATCGGCTTGACAAGGCCACATCGGGCTTGGTATTGGTAGCCAACACACGCCAGGCACACATGGGCTTAGGAAAGCTGTTCGAAAAAGGCCTGATTCATAAAACCTATGTGGCCGTGGTAGCCGGAGAAACAGAACAATCGGGCAGAATTACATCCAAAATAAACGGACAGGAAGCCGATACCTCTTTTACAACTTTACGCAGGGTTCCTTCACTCAATCACCTCTTTTTGTCTTTGGTGCAGTTGCACCCTAAAACAGGGCGAACGCATCAACTGCGCATTCATATGGCCGGCAACGGGCATCCTATTTCGGGCGATACGGCATATGGGCAACCCGGCTCGGTTATGCTACACCACGGTTTGTTTCTGGCTGCTGTTGGCCTTTCGTTCAAACACCCCTGCATGGCACAAATGGTAAACGTTAACATCGATATTCCTCATAAATTTGTCAGCTACCTGAACCGGGAGGAACGTCGTTGGCACAAATACAATTCGCCTGCTTAATTGTCGCTGGTACCTTTTATCACCCGCATGTAACCTACTAATAAAGTAGCGTATATTTCACGCCCAACCCACTGATTATCTTCTTATTTCCACCACAATTCCTTAACTTCTGCCTCGTTTAGCCAACCTTAGCGGTATTGTTGTAACAGTTTTTATTTAACAAAACATCGCTCGCCTTATGAAATCCGTATTTAAAATAATTGCAGTTACCCTTGGGGTACTTTTAGTCGTTTTGGTCATTTATATTTTTCTGGGTTCAGGAAAAACCTTCGATGCACCTTACCCTGACCTTTCGGCCAGTAAGGATTCAGCATTAATTGCCAGGGGAAAGTACCTTGCATTTGGCCCTGCGCATTGTGCATCGTGCCATATGCCCATGGATAAAATAATGGAAGTGGAGCAAGGAGCTGAATTCCCCATGTCAGGAGGATGGGAGTTTAAAATTCCACCCGGCACCTTACACGCCCCTAACCTAACCCCCCATAAAGAAACCGGGATAGGGAATTATACCGATCAGGAATTGGCCAGGGCCTTGCGGCATTCGGTAAAACGAAATGGAAAAGTGCTGTTTCCGGTTATGCCATTCCAGGAAATGTCTGACGAAGACATCCGCGCCATACTTTCGTATTTAAGGTCGCAAGAACCCGTAAGTAATGAAGTGGAAGAAACGTCGTACTCTTTTTTAGGCAGAGCTCTGCTGGCCTTTGGATTGCTGCAGCCTCAGGCCCCAAAATACACGCCTCCGGCCGCTATAAAAATTGACTCCACCGCAACATACGGTGAATATGTGGCAAAAAATGTGGCAAACTGCGTGGGATGCCACACCCCCAGAGACCTAATGACCGGTGCCAATATTGGTCCGGAGTTTTCGGGTGGATTTTTATTCACCCCTGACGAATTTTCGAAAGGATATGCATTTATCTCCCCTAACTTAACACCCGACAAAGCCACCGGCGTAATGGCCAATTGGGATGAAGAAACCTTTATTAACCGTATGCGATATGGCAGGGTATTGGAAGGTTCGCACATGCCCTGGGGCTTTTACTCACGTATGACAGACATTGAGTTAAAAGCGGTTTACCGGTACCTGAGTCAATTGGATCCGGTAGAAAATAAAATTGAAAAAACTGTTTTTGCTCCCGGCGAAGCGTTACCGGAATAAGACAAGCGTTTGTTCACGTTTATTATTAAACACCCAGATATTGAGCCATTTACAAAAAATGAGTTTCTGGCAAAAATAATATATGCTAAGAATTACGAATTCTTGCCGCTTAATTGCATTAAATTGCATAAGTTTGATGCAACAATGCATGCGCATTTAGATAAAAAACACCTGAATGCGCATCTAATATTATTATTTTATTACAATGAAAACAGGAACAGTAAAGTTCTTCAATGAGACTAAAGGATTTGGTTTTATCAGCGAAGATGGATCGGACAAAGAGCATTTTGTACATGTAAGTGGTTTAATAGATGAGATCCAAAAAGGTGACTCGGTTGAGTTTGAATTAAAAGAAGGAAGAAAAGGTTTAAATGCGGTGAACGTAAAAGTTCTGTAAGCGCAGATTTTATAACTTTTAGTGAATTTAAAAGCCTGCTTACGAGCGGGCTTTTTTATTGACCACAACACGAAATGTGGGCCACAAAACATAATTTCAAATTCAAAAAACCTATTTTTAGGCTCAGTTTTAAATATACATTTGCAAATAATTACGCCGTTAAGCTTACGACGTACAAACCCCATTGTAATAGGTGACAAAACATAAAGCAAAAAAAGTAATTGGCCGGGTGGATATACTTAATTTCCCAAAACTTGCATTGGAAGAAATTGATGTTAAAATTGACTCAGGAGCCTATACTTCAAGTTTTCACTGCCACAACATAGAAGTGCGCAACAACATTTTACAATGCCAGTTTTTAGATCCCGGGCACGAAAAATACCACGAAAAGGTGTTTTGTTTTTCAGAGTTCAACGAAAAAAACATTAAAAGCTCCAATGGTATGGTTGAAAAGAGGTACATCATTACCACCGAGGTTACCGTTTTCAACGAATCCATTCCTATTGAATTATCCCTAACCGAAAGAGGATCCATGAAATACCCGGTACTTCTTGGTCGAAAATTCCTTTCAAAAAAGTTCCTGATTGATACAGCAAAAAAAAACCTGTCATTTAACAACATACAAATAATCCTATAACCTGGCATCACTGTTTGCCAGCGCAAAAAAATACGACACAGCAAAATGAAAATTGTAGTATTATCCCGTAACCCCAACTTGTATTCCACCCGCCGCATTATGGAGGCCGGGGAGCAAAAAGGACATGAAATGCATGTGGTTGACCACACCAAATGCGATATAATTATTGAAAAAAGACGGCCGGCCATCTCGTACCGTCACCAGCTGCTCACCGGTGTGGACGCTGTAATTCCGCGCATCGGTGCATCGGTAACGTTTTTTGGAACCGCCGTTGTACGGCAGTTTGAAATGATGAAGGTATTTACTGCCATAGAATCACAAGCTCTGATGCGTTCGCGCGACAAATTAAGAAGCCTGCAGGTTTTATCGCGGGCCGGCCTGGGGCTGCCTAAAACAGTATTCACCAACTACTCTAAAAATGTGGATGATGTAATAAAGCATGTGGGAGGAGCACCACTCGTAATTAAATTATTGGAAGGGACTCAGGGCCTGGGCGTGGTACTGGCCGAAACCGACAATGCGGCCGAATCGGTTCTGGAAGCCTTTAACGGACTGCAAGCCAGAGTAATTGCACAAGAGTTTATCAAAGAAGCGAAAGGAGCTGACATTCGTGCTTTTGTGGTAGATGGTGTAGTGGTTGGTGCCATGAAACGTCAGGGCAAAAAAGGCGAATTCCGTTCAAACTTACACCGGGGCGGAACGGCTGAAATTATTGAACTAAGCGAAGACGAGGAAAATGCCGCCATTAAAGCAGCTCGCATTATGGGACTGGGAATAGCCGGGGTGGACATGCTACAGTCTGAGCGCGGCCCCCTCATTCTCGAAGTAAACTCTTCCCCGGGACTTGAAGGTATTGAAGCAGCAACCGGCAAAGACATTGCCAGAAGCATTATCAGATATGTTGAGCGGAATGCGTAACGAGATGGTAATCCTAAACCGAAAAATTGGGTTAGGAGAGTCGGCAATCATCAACATGGATATTGCCAAACTACATACCCACACTAAAATTGAAGTACCCATTATTGTTGAAAGAGGGCGTAAAAAAGGCCCTTGCCTTCTGCTGGTTGGAGGCATTCATGGTGATGAGGTAAATGGGGTGGAAATTGTGCGGCAAATTGTGGCCAAAGGGTACAACAAGCCCGAGGTAGGCACTATCATTTGCATCCCCCTGCTCAATGTATTTGGCTTTTTAAACCAAACCCGTGAGTTTCCTGATGGTCGTGACCTCAACCGGGTTTTTCCGGGATCGAAAGACGGCAGCCTTGCCAGCAGGTTTGCCTACCATGTA
>JAUIMD010000163.1 GCA_030433225.1 Bacteroidia bacterium | reverse complement strand
TCTGGTGTTTCTAAAGTAAGTTCAGAAATAACCAATTTAGAAAGTGGAGCATCAGGGTTTTCCTGAGCATAGACCGTTGTAGTCCCTGTTGGTGTAAACGTATACGATTCACCTTCAAAAAGTAAGTTTCCGCCAAATTCAGCATCAAAATACCCCTGCCAATGCTCTACTCCTGTATGCAACACGGCCTTCACGTCGTCGAAATCAAGCGGCGAATTTTCCACCAATGCAGCCTGTTTTATTCCCTCTGCAAGGCGCTCAGCATAGGTAAGCACATCGGCATACCGCTGCACAAATAAGGTTGACAACTGCTGCAATACATCTACCCATTCCGATTTTTGAAAATACGTGCCGCCCCAAAACGGGCGCCCGTCTGGCAGGGTTACTACGTTTAAGGGCCATCCTCCTTGCTTGCCCATTAAATGAATGGCTCCCATGTACAGCTGATCAATATCCGGCAGTTCTTCCCGATCCACCTTTATGCATACAAACTTTTGGTTCATTATGCGGGCAGCCTCCTCGTCTTCAAACGACTCATGCTCCATCACGTGGCACCAATGGCAGGCGGCATACCCAATACTTACCAACAGGGGTTTTTGAGATTCCACGGCGGTTTTCAGTGCTTTTTCCCCCCAGGGTTGCCAATTTACCGGATTATTGGCATGCTGCAACAGGTAGGGCGAGCTTTCATGAATTAAAGCATTGGGATGATTGTTTTTCCTTTTCATTCTTCCGTGAGGTTAACCATACATTATGCGCACAGTGCTAAAACTACAACAGCACAATGCGTTCCTGTGTTTTCTGCGAGCATGCAACGCGCCCTGAAAATCATGAACCGCCCGGGCAATAGCAGGTGGAAAAGCAATAATGTCGCGGGTAAAATGTATATTTGCGCTTTGATTTTAAGTTCATGAGCAATCTTGTTGTTGACCAGGGAAATACACGCACAAAGGCAGCCATATTTGAGGGGCATGACCTGGTGGAAGTATGCACGTCAGGTAACGATTCGGCCCTTCGCATGGTGGAACAACTTCACCGGAAATATTCGGCACAAAAGGGCATATTATCTTCAGTAACTCACCAGGTGGAAGTATGGGATTTCCTTCAAAACAACATATCTGCCAGCATGCAACTGGATGCCGCGACCCCTTTGCCATTCCACAATTCATACGGCACACCGCAAACATTAGGAAAGGATCGTTTAGCAGCCATAGCCGGAGCTTTCCACCTAAAACCGCAACACAGCAGCCTGGTAATTGATGCCGGAACTGCTATTACGTACGATTTTATCCACAAAAACGGGACATACCAGGGTGGAAGCATAGCCCCCGGTTTGCACATGCGCTTTAAAGCATTGCACCAATTCACGAGCAAACTGCCCCTGGTGGAGGCCGACCCAAACCTACCAATAACGGGCAGCAATACGGTTTCTTCCATTAATTCGGGAGTGTATTTTGGCATGCTGCATGAAATTGACGGATTTATTTCAAACTACAGAAAATACGATTCGGATCTTTTCGTTTTTTTAACAGGGGGGGATGCGCATATTTTTGAAAAAAACATTAAAAATAGCATCTTTGTAGCTCCTAATTTAGTGTTATCAGGACTAAACAGTTTACTTGAATATAATAATGCAGAATAAGATACCTTTCCTTGCAGTAGTTCTTTTATTGCAAGGTTTTGTTTTGTTTGGACAAAGCACTTCCGGCTCTCCCTACTCCCGCTTTGGGTATGGCGCCATCGAGCACGTTGGTTTTGGTAAAAACCAGGCCATGGGAGGCATCGGCATTGCGGTTCGATCAAATGCCAACCTCTCTCCTTTAAACCCTGCCTCGTACAGCGAAATCGACTCCCTCAGCCAGATTTTTGAATTTGGACTGGCCGGTAAAGGCGTGCGCTATACCGATGCTCGCAACAGTGAATACAATGCCGACATGAACTTCAGCTATCTGGGAATGGGCTTTCCGGTATCCGATTGGTGGGGAATAGGAATAGGTATGCTACCGGTTTCTTTTGTTGGATACGATTTTGGCTTAAATGCCACCGAGCCCGTTGAAACCGTTAGTTATGGTTATTATGGAACGGGAGGAATTTCCAAAGTATTCTGGGGCAACTCATTTGAAATTCTGGACCGGGTATCGTTGGGCGTGAATTTCAACTACATGTTTGGAGCCATTAACCATTACCGCAACGTGAGTTTTCCTGATCATTCAGACTTTACTAACTTTGTATACATCGAAAAAATTAAGGTTAGTTCGCTTCAATACACGCTCGGCTTACAGGCAGTACAACCCATCAACGACAAAAGTCGCATTGTTTTGGGAGCCATTTATGAGCCTAAGATTAACCTGAATGCCAAACGCAGTGTAAATTCGTACCGTATTTTACCGGTAACGAACGGCCAAATTCCGATTGAGACGATCGATGATGAACCCATAACCATGGAATACCCTGAAGCATATGGAGTAGGTTTAACCTATGAGATAACCGATAAACTGCAGGCCGGGGTTGATTATTATTACCAAAACTTTAGTGAGGCACAGTTCTACGGAACCGACTCACTTGAAAACAGAACCCGATTTGGAGCGGGCCTGGAATACACCCCAAACATCATTGATAACAACTACCTTAAGAGGATACGTTATCGACTGGGAGCCAATATAAACAACAGCTACCAAAAAGTATATGGCCTGGATGTTGTGGATTTTGGCATAACTTTTGGATTTGGTTTACCACTGGGGTACTCCAAAACCACCTTTAATGTGGCCTTTGAATATGGAAAAACAGGAACAACAAAAAACAACCTGGTTCAACAAGATTACCTCAAGGTTGTTTTAAACCTGAGCCTGAACGATGTTTGGTTCTTAAAACGAAAATTTAAATAACGAAATAGAAAATGAAAACAAAAAAGACACTAACTACCATTAGCTTGCTCTTTTTACTTGCAGTAGGCTCCTTCGCACAAACAGGTCTGGAAACCGGCACCAAATATGGACACGGACAAGACAGTATTGATTGTAGACTCAATGCATCGTTATTTTACGAAGCTGCCAAACAAGGCAGTTATGCCGATGCACTGGGCCCCTGGACCGAATGTTATGAAAAATGTCCGGCTTCAACCCGTAATATTTATACCTATGGGGTAAAAATTGTAGTCTGGCAAATTACAAACGCCAAAACAGAAGAGAAAAAAGAAGAATACATCCAGAAACTGATGGAGGTATTTGATCAGCGTATTAAGTATTTTGGGAACCACCCAAGATACCCGGAAGCCTACATTTTAGGAGAAAAAGCAACCGCTTTGTACGGCCTGAAAAAAGATGATATCAAGTCATTAAAAGATGCTTACTCATGGTACAAAACATCGATCCAGGGAATGGGAGCAAAATCAAAAGCATCCAACCTGCAAACGTTTATGGCCATCAATTACGAACTGTACAACGTATCGGAAATAACCACTGTTGACCTGATTGACAACTATGAGTTGGTGCAAAAGTTACTGAACGAGCAATTGGAAGCGACATCTGACCAACAAGAAAAAGACCTGCTGGAACAGGTTTTGGAGGCCAACACCACCAACTTTGCAAACAGTGGTGCCGCCAACTGCGAAACCATGGAAGAGCTTTTTGCAGAAAAAATTGAGGCCAATAAAACCGATAAAATCTACCTTGAGAAGTCGTTGAACTTTTTTGAAAAAACAGGTTGTATCGAGAATGAGTCGTACTACCGTGCATCAGAATACTTGCATGCAATTGAGCCAAGCGCTGCCGCTGCTGCCGGTATTGCAGGAAGCTACATAAAACGGAACGACATTAAATCGGCACTGAGCTACTACAGCGAAGCCATTAACCTGGAAACAGACGCGGAAAAAAAGGCGAAATACTTGTACACCGTAGCGCTGATCGAGTTTACCAAACAAAACAACTATCCTTCTGCACGTCAATATGCCCGTCAGGCTATTAAAGAAAATCCAACCTGGGGCGATCCATACATTTTAATTGGTGATTTGTATCAGCAATCCGCCCAAAAAAGAATGTTGGGAGAAAAAGACATTGAAAACCTTGCCGGTTATTGGGTGGCTACAGATATGTACGAGAAAGCTAAAAAAGTGGATGCAAGTGTAGCTGAAAAAGCAAGCAACCTCATTAAACTTTACTCAAACTATTTCCCAAATAAAGAAATGATTTTCTTTGAACCCGATTATGAAGCGGGTAAAATTGTAACTGTTGGTGGATGGATTGATGAAAAAACCATTTGTCGTCCGAAAGACTAATGAACGAAGTACGAACATATAAAAGTATAGGCATTGCGGTAATTGTTATTATCGCAATGTTTCTTTTTAACCAGTGTACTAGTGTGGTAGAAACTGACAAAGCCGCTGAAAAGGCCAACCCTGACACTACACTTACCCCGGTAATGTATGCGTACAACATTCAAAGCCTGGTATCCGATTCGGGCAAATTAAAAGTGCGCCTTACTTCTAAGGAATACCAAACCTATGTCACCGACACCTCCTCCTTCTGGATTTTTCCGTACGGCTTATTTTTGGAACGTTTTACCGACGAAATGGAAACCGATGCTGACGTGGTTTGCCGCTATGCCAAATATTTTGAAAAGCAGGAATTTTGGGAACTGAAGGATTCGGTGGTTGCAAAAAATGCCGACAACGAGGTGTTTGAAACAGAAGTGTTATACTGGAACCAGAAAAACGGACAGGTGTATACCGATGAATACATTCAAATTATCCGGCCGGGGAAAGATACCATCGAAGGATACGGCTTTACTTCCAACCAAAGTTTCAGCAAATGGGAAATTACCAATACAAATGCACGGTTCCAGTTCGAAATTGAAGATTGAAAGGTTTGTTTTTCCTTCTGCATTTTATAATTTCAACCTCACATTGCGAATGGTAAATTCGTAGCTTTTAAACAATATACCTTTGGAATTAAGTGTTTCCATTTTAATCACCATTCTTTTTTCTGCCTTTTTTTCGGGCATGGAGATCGCTTTTATTACCTCGAACAAACTTCGGTTTGAGGTTGATAAAACGAAAAACCAGTTCTCATCCTCCATACTTTCGATTTTCTTTGCCAATCCGAAACAATTTATTGCCACCATGCTGGTAGGCAACAACATAGCCCTGGTAATTTACGGTATTATGATGGCGCAGCTCATTGAGCCCTTTGTTGCCGCATACACAGCCAACGATGCTGCCATTGTTTTTACACAAACGGTATTTTCAACCATTATCATCTTAATTACCGCTGAATTTCTTCCCAAAACGGTGTTTCGCATCAACCCCAACATGTTTCTCAGCATGTTCGCCCTCCCTTTGTTGCTATGTTACATCGTGCTCTACCCCATTGCTTCATTTTCTGCATGGATTTCGTACAAATTATTGGGCTTGCTGGGGTTTAAAATAACGGGCAATTCCGACGAATATGTATTTGGCAGGGTAGATTTACATCATATTTTGGAG
>JAUIMD010000162.1 GCA_030433225.1 Bacteroidia bacterium | reverse complement strand
CCACGAAAATTCGCCTACGCATGAGCAAAACACTAGATGATTATTTGGATATTCATTTTATCCATAAAAGCAATTGGTTGCGGGCAGCCGTTTTGGGGGCCAACGATGGCATCATTTCCACCTCCAGCATTGCCATTGGAGTTGCGACGGCCACGGGCAGTCGTGATGCCATATTACTCGCCACTTTGGCTGGTTTGGTAGCTGGAGCATTATCTATGGCGGCGGGCGAGTATGTTTCGGTGAGTTCGCAAACCGATGTGGAAAAAGCGGATATTGAACGAGAACGGCAGGAGCTGATGGACGACCCGGAAATGGAGTTGCAACTGCTTACCGAGATTTATGAACGCAGGGGACTAAGCAAAGCAACTGCCCGGCAGGTGGCTCTTGAATTGCACGAGGTAGACCCCTTGGCGGCGCATGTTAGAGACGAACTGGGCATTACAGAAATGAGCCAGGCCAAGCCTTTGCAGGCTGCATGGGCATCGGGTGCTGCGTTTACGGCTGGAGGCATTTTGCCCCTATTGGTAACCCTGTTTTTGCCGTTGTCACAAATGGAGCTTTACCTGTATGTTTTTGCTATCTTTTTTCTGGTGGTTCTGGGAACTGTTTCGGCCATTACCGGAGGTGCCTTAATTTGGAAAGCTATTGTTCGTGTGACCTTTTGGGGAACGGCTGCCATGGGACTTACTGCCTTAGTTGGCTATCTTTTTCAAGTGAATATGGGCTAAGGCTCAACAATTTATTGTAGCACTTTTTTAAAATTCATCATCATGAGTGATACACCCAAAGTAACCGGCATAGGTGGCATTTTCTTTTTCTCGGAAAATACAGCAGAAATTAAAGATTGGTACAGTAAAAATCTGGGACTTTCCACCAACGAGTGGGGGTCTACCTTTGAGTTTAGAAATGCCAACCGTCCCGATGAAATAAACTACCTGTAGTGGAGTCCCTTTAAGAAGGGGAGTGACTATTTCTCTCCATCCAAAAAGGAGTTTATGGTGAATTACAGGGTACAACACATCGAAGCCCTGGTGGAACAATTAAAGGAAAATGGTGTACAGGTTCTCGACGAAATTGAAACGTACGATTATGGAAAATTTGTGCACATCATGGACCCGGAAGGCAATAAAATTGAGCTGTGGGAACCGGTTGACCATGTATTTACCCAAATGGGTGGAGAGACCACGAAATAGGGAATTTAAACTGTCTTTTTACTAAACAATCTTTCTATTAAATCCTGCCGATTGGCTTTTTTCAGTTCCGAGGTTATGGGGCCACGCTCTTCACGTTTGTACCAGAAAAAGAAACGGCGTTGCGCTTTTTTCTCATTTTGCGTACGAGCCGAATATACTTTTTTACCGGTATAGGGATCAATTCCGGTATAGTACATCACCGTGGCCAGCGTCATTGGGGTAGGGGTAAAATCCTGCACCTGCTCTAACTGGTATTTTTGTTCTTTGGTAATGGCTGCCAAATCGGCCATGTCGGTATTTTCACATCCGGGGTGGCTCGATATAAAGTATGGGATAAGTTGTTGATTCAGGCCTTTTTCTTTGTTTACCTGGTGGAATAACTTTTCGAATTTAAAGAACAGTCCATAATCCGTTTTGCGCATGTTCTTTAAAACGGGGCCGGATGTATGTTCCGGGGCCACTTTTAATCGACCGGAAACATGGTTGGAAATCAGTTGTTTGGCATACACCAATTTGTCTTCTCCACGTACCTGTCCTGTTTTTTTATCGTAAAACATGTCATACCGTACACCACTGCCAATAAATGCTTTTTTCACGTCTTTATGGGCCTCAATCTTACGGTACAACTCCACCATAGGCATGTGGTCGTCTTTCAGGTTTACGCAGGTTTCGGGCCAAATACACGACGGACGTTTACACGATTTGCACATTTCCAGGTGTTTCCCTTCCATGCGGTACATATTGGCCGATGGTCCTCCAATGTCTGAAATATTCCCGGCAAAATCGGGCATCTGGGTGATGGTATCCACCTCTTTTAAAATGGATTCTTCCGATCGGCTGGCAATAAATTTACCTTGGTGGGCAGAGATAGTGCAGAAGCTACATCCCCCAAAACACCCCCGGTGACTGTTTACGGAGAATTTGATCATTTCGTAGGCCGGAATTTTTTTTCCAACATAGCGTGGATGCGGTAAGCGGGTGTACGGCAAATCAAAAATATAATCGGCATCTTTTCCCTCCAGGGGCTCGTAAGGTGGATTAATTACCACGGTAGCATTCCCTGTTTTCTGTAAAAACCGAATGTTGCTATAAGTGTTGGTTTCGGTTTCTACCTGACGGAAATTTTCGGCATATTTCTCCTTGCTTTTTTTGCATTCTTCGAACGAAAATAATTTAGCTTCCGGCCATTTTTTGTGCGGAATAATTTTGTCTTTGGCCAGGTATGAGGTTTGTGGAATGTTCGTCATGCTGGAAATGGGCACTCCCTTATCTGCTAACCTAAGAATTTCGAGCAGGGGTTTTTCTCCCAGTCCATACACCATTAAATCTGCACCTCCTTCCACTAAAACCGAAGGGCGTAACTGATCGCTCCAATAGTCATAATGGGTAATGCGGCGTAAAGATGCTTCAATTCCACCAATCACAACCGGTACGTCGGGGTACAGTTTTTTTAAAATCTGGCTATAGGTAGAAAGGGCATAATCAGGGCGCATGTCGTTTCGGCCATCAGGAGTATAAGCATCGTTAGAGCGGCGACGTTTTTGAGCGGTGTAATGGTTCACCATACTGTCCATATTACCGGCAGTTATGGCGAAAAACAGGCGGGGCTTTCCCAGCTTTTTGAAGTCACGCAGATCATCGCGCCAGTTGGGTTGCGGAACAATGGCCACGCGAAATCCCTGAGATTCAATAACGCGGCCAATGGCAGCGGTACCAAACGCAGGATGATCGACATAGGCATCGCCCGAAAATAAAATAATATCGAGTTCCTCCCAGCCACGTTTTTGCACCTCTTTTTTTGATGTTGGAAGCCAGTCGGTTATTTGCCTGTGTGTAAATGTATTTTGTTGCGCCATTTCCTATTCCCCTTATAAAGCCATTCTAAATTTTGTGCAAAATAAGGCATAATAAGCGTAGCTTGTTTAGAATTGCTCTTAATATTCGGTTTTTTTAGGAAATAAAGGAAAACCACTTGAGGTTAACTGCTAATAAGTTGGAGTTCACTCAGGTTTCGGTAAATGCCCTCATCCATATTCATCAAGGCATCGTGTGTGCCGCTTTCCACAATCTCGCCATGTTTCATTACCAAAATATTGTCGGCCTTACGAATGGTGGCCAGGCGGTGCGCAATTACGATGGAGGTACGTCCTTTCATCAGTTTTTCAAGGGCATCCTGCACCAGGCGTTCCGATTCTGAATCGAGGGAAGAAGTGGCCTCATCCAGAATCAGTATTTTAGGGTCTTTGAGTAATGCCCGGGCAATGGCAATACGTTGGCGCTGTCCGCCGGAAAGTTGCGTGCCCCGTTCGCCCACAATGGTTTCCAGTTGCTCGGGAAAACGCTCAATAAATTCCACAGCATTGGCTTGCCGGGCGGCTTCCCAAATTTCTTCTACGGTAGCGTTTGGCTTGCCGTAAGCAATGTTTTCGCGTATAGTTCCCCCAAAAAGAAAAATGTCCTGAGGCACCAGTGCAATCTGACTCCGTAAGGTGGCCAGTGGAATTTGCTGTCCATCCACTCCATCGTATTCTATTTTGCCGGATGTGGGGTTGTGCAAACGCAAAAGCAGGGTGGCAAGGGTGGATTTACCTGCACCGCTGGCACCCACCAGGGCAACCATTTGTTTGGATTTTATAGTCACGTTTAAGCCTTTTATCACCTCCTCCTCGGGACGGGAAGGGTAGGCAAAGCGCAAGTCACTAAATTGAATGGCACCCGAAAAACGTTGGTTTGTGTGCTCCAACTGATGTTCCTGAATGTCTTCTTCCTCCTCATTAAAAATCTCGAACAAGTCTTCCGTAGCTCCCAGAAACTTTTGAATACGCGCAAACACATTGGCCATACCACCAATGGTTCCGCCAATAAAACCGGAATACAGGATGAAGGAAAACAGCTCCCCGGAATCCATCAACCCCTGCGACATGAGGGCTGCTCCTTTCCAAATAACGGCTACCAGTGAGCCAAACAGCCCAAAAATTAAAAAGGCATTAAAGGCACCTCGATAAACACCCCCTTTCATGCCAATTTGCGCAATTTTATTGGTACGCTCACGGTACCGGGCCATCTCAAAAAACTCATTGGTAAACGATTTTACGCTTTGAATTCCCTGCAACGTTTCTTCTACTACCGTGTTGGATTCGGCCACTTCGTTTTGCGCATCGCGTGAAAACTTGCGAATGTAGCGACTGAAAAATACGACCAGCAATACTACTGCCGGAAAAATGGCCAGCATAAAAAGGGTAAGCTGTGGCGAGGTGTACACCAGCAAGGTTATTCCCCCTACAATTATAATGATTTGCCGTATAAACTCGGCGAGGGTGGAGGTAAGGGTTTCCTGCAAAAGCGAAATGTCAGCCGAAATACGACTATTTAGTTCGCCCACCCGGCGGCGTTCAAAAAAATTTAGCGGCAATAAAATCAGGTGGTTATAGGTGTGCTGACGTAAAAAGGCCAGTGTTTTTTCGGTTACATTGGCAAACAGCCACACCCTGAAGAACGAAAAGGTAGACTGAACAATTAGCAAGCCTATCAGCAATAAAGCCAGCCGGTTAAGGTCGTCGCTCAGGCGGCCCTGCTGCCCTGAGTTCACCAACTCGCCCAGTAATTTTGGAAAGGCCAGGTTGGTAAGGCTGGAACCGAGTAAAAAGAAAATTCCTAATCCATATTCCACCCGGTAGGGCTTTATATATTTGTAGAGCTTCAAGGCATTTTTAAGGCCCGAAAAAGTGATTTTCTTTTTGGGTATATTGGTGGTGTCTACGCGTCTCATAACGAATGGAACAAAGGGACAAAGAATTATGTTTATTATGCTTTTATAGACGTATTGCATGCCCAAATGTTTTAAAAGTATTGGATTTTTTGTGGATGGCATTGATGGAAATGCCTCCCGTTTTTTTCACCGAAATACCTAACTTAGCACCACATATAAAAAAACTCTTACCGTATTGGGAAGAAATTCCGTGTAACATAGTATGGGCATAAAATCGAAACTGTTTATTGGGTATTTTATACTGGTAGTAATTGCCGGGTTTACGGGGTGGCTTGTAAATGCCGAATTGGTACAGGCCGATAAACGACGGTTGGAGCTGAACCCGGTAAATGGAAAAGTAATTTTTATCAATGAAATTTTAGCCAACCTGTACAACGCCGAAAGTTTGGAACGTAACCTGGTGTACACCGGCGAGGTTACTTACTTTTCGCAGTACCAGCATTTACTGGATACCATTCGTTTGCAAATTGACTCGCTCACTGCATTAATCAATAATCCATACCAGAAAAAACATGCCGACAGCATAAAAATTTTGC
>JAUIMD010000161.1 GCA_030433225.1 Bacteroidia bacterium | reverse complement strand
AGTAGCGGCATGGGAAGCCAATTTGCGGTTTCTTGAAGACGGCCGTTTTGGTTCCAACAAAATGAAGTTAATGGTGTCACAAAACCTGCCATTTATACCTATTGCCGAGGCCTGGGAGGCGGGTTCAGATGTAATTTTGCCGATGGATGAAGACGTGGCACGTAAGCAGGTGGAGCAGATTGACGCCAAGGTTCTCTCGAACCGTAAGCCTGCCTATTGCATTAAGGGCGGATTGTTTGACGCCATGAAAGATGCCGGTGGAACCGTGCTCAAAGTGACCAATGACGAAGCCGCCAGGGCCGGAAAACTTTTTGAAGAAACCGAAGGCATCGACATTGAGTCGGCGGCGGCAGTGGCAGTGGCCTCACTGGTGCAGGCAGTGAATAATAACGAAGTGGAAAAAGACCGCAGTATATTACTGAACATCACCGGTGGAGGGGCACAGCTTTTTAAACGCACCCACAAAATCCACCAGGTACAACCCCGTTTAATTTTCCCGATAAACGCCGATAAAGCCACAATACACGAAGCAGTACGCGGGCTTTTTGTTAAAGAAATGGTGTAAAACAAAAACGGACGTTCATTTCCTGAACGCCCGTATTTCATTTAAAAATTTCGTTGGAGTTTACTCCATCTCCAGTGCCGTTTTATAGGCATGGTCGTAATATTTCCCTAGAGTTCTCCATCCAAACATTACCGATGAAGCCTCGGTGCGGTTACGCTGCATAATGCGGTCACGACGACTTTGTTTGATGAAACGCAGCAGCTGGTTGGCAAGGTCTTCCGCGGCATCGTACATCGAACGGTCTTTCCTGTTTATTACATAAATACCGTTGTTGTCGTGGTCCTGCACGTTTTCTTCCACATAGCTTCCAAACCCTGATAAGTTACTGGTAATGGACGGGATTCCGCTGGCGCTGCATTCCAGTGGAGTGTACCCCCACGGCTCGTAATAGCTCGGGAAAATACCCATGTGGCACCCCCTGATAAAATCGTAATACTCCATCCTGAAAAGCGGATTGGTGCTCGAAATAAAATCGGGATGGTACACCACTTTCACCTTGTCTTCGCGGAAATTCAACAGGCGGGCCGACTTCAGGAAATTCATAATCGGGTCTTTGCCCTCATCTACCAGATCGTGCGTAATGATGGGGGGCATGTTGTTTTTGCTCCACGTACGTACGGTTTTTCGAAGTTTCAACGAAAGGTGCTCGTCCAGCATTTCGTTGAGGTTGGGGATGCCGGAACCGTCTTTGCGCGAAACCATATCGTAAAACAATTTGCGGCTGAGGTTTTGTTGTAGGTCATCGCAATTGCGTTGGATCTCTTCCAGTTGTGCGCGCGATTCCAACACATTGGAGTTGATCGAATGTACCGGATTGCGGGTAATAAAAAACATCACCACCGTATAATCGATGTTTTGCTCTTTCATTTTCCAGTTAAGGCGGGCCAGTGCTTCCAGTGTAAGGTCGTACCCTTTGTTGAAATACTCAAAGCGGCCAGAGGTGAAAAAATAAAGCGTTTTATCCAGGTCGAACGAGTAACTCTGAAAGAAGTGTCCCATCACAAAGGAGTTAATTTTTTCCTTGTACTCTTTGTGCATGTTCTGGAACTCGTGCATGGCCTCAAAGCGGGCAATGCTTAAGCCGTTGGGCAGAATTGTGTCGGGCACTCGCCCCAGCAGGTATTCACATTCTTTACCCGTAATGTCACTTACGGTAGAAAACACATGTGAGCCATGTGCTGCGGCCCGCTCAATTTTTACCTTGTCCAATATGTTAAAGTGGGTGGCTTCTTTTTCCCAATCGTAAAAAGCCAGGTGGTTATAAAACTCCGAATCGTTCATGGCCAGGTACCGCCCCAGCATGGTAGCATGGGTAGTAAAAACGGTTTTTATCGGCAGGTTTTCTCTACGTATTTCCGGTATGGGTATGCCGGCCATCCACTCATGAAAATGGGCTACAATGTGGTCCTTTTTATGGTTGATGCGTGAGAAAATGGACAAAAAAACAGTGACTTGCATGCCAAACGAAATCACCTGATTTACCAGGGCATCATTGTCGGGGAGGTCAATGTTGTGGTGTTCCCAAATTAGGTATTTGTAAACGCCCAGTTTGTGCATCACCGAGTCAGGATTAAAAAGTACCACTTTGGGTCTTCCTGCCACCAGCCAACGGCCGTAATACACATCGAAACCTTCTTCGTTCATTTGCCGTACCACTTGTCCTATGGGGTCATTGTAATCTTTTATACTTTCAAACATGGCGGGAGCCTGCGACTGTATATACGGGCCCAGTAAAAAATAGTTGTCGCCCCACTTTGCCGTGGTGGATGGGGCTTTGGATTGGATTACGGTATAAATTCCACCTACCTGGTTGCAAACTTCCCAGGCTACTTCTATTAACCAGTTGTTGGCATACTCTTTTTTACTTAAAACCTGTAAAGCCTCATTGTTGGCTTGTGCTCCCTCCTCACTCATAAGTATTCGATTTAAAAGTTAGAATTGTTGTTTCGTTAGGCTGTTGCTTTGCGCTACAACAAAGCTAAAAATACAAAAACATAAAAAAAATCAGGGAGCACTTCTTATATTATAAAACACATGAAAAAATGAACTAAATGTCATTCTTTATGCTATTTCCGCACCATTTGAGGTGAGGCTTATCAAAAGCAAATGACAGATGGAAACGATTGCGTACTGAAAAACGCTGCATTTTTTTACTTTTGCATCGCAAAATTCAAGTAAAACGTTTAATAAGTTAACATGAGTAAAAATTTAAACAACAGTGAAAACAAGTCGTTTGTGTTCAAACGATGGCAGAGAAAGGCTTACTCGGCTTTTAATTCTCTGGGCAAAGCAGTCGTAATTGCCACCCTTAATGTGGTATATTTCGCAAGTATTGGCAGTGCCGAGGCACAGGAATCCAACCAGGAAACTTCCCGGTTTAGTAAAGAAATTGATTTAGATGAAGTAGAGGTGATTGCAGAAAGCAGTCCGCAGTTGGCCTCTGAGGCAGCCCGTGTGGTAGCGGTGATCTCCCGAAAAGAAATTCAGGCAGCGAGTGCGCAGAGCGTAAACGAATTACTTGAATTTGCATTAGGAGTAGATATTCGTCAACGCGGTCCCCAGGGCATACAAGCCGACGTTAGTGTACGCGGCGGAACATTCGACCAGGTTATGTTCCTGCTCAATGGGATTAACGTTACCGACCCACAAACCGGACATTTCAACCTTAACATTCCGGTTGACATTTCATCCATCGAACGTATTGAAATACTGGAAGGTCCTGGAGCCCGTTATTGGGGCCCAAATGCCTTTACCGGTGCCATTAACATTGTTACGCAACAACCCAAAAGCAATACCGCCCAGGTAGCATTTTCGGGCGGTGATTTTGGTTTTTTAAACGGTAGTGCCGGTGCTGGCTTTGTCAATGGCACGGCACAACATTATGTGTTTGTTGGAGCGCGCAAAAGCGACGGATACATTCCAAATTCGGACTACGACCTGTTTAATGCCTATTACAGCCGAAGCAATTCCACCCAATTGGGAACATCGATGCTGCAACTGGGCTATGTGGATAAAAGCTTTGGTGCCAATACCTTTTATACGCCAGCCTACCCGTACCAATACGAGCAAAACCGTACGGTTTTCGGCTCTTTTAAATACGAAACGGCAGGTGATAAAATCCGGTTTTCACCGGCTGTGTACTTCCGTCGTAACCACGACCGTTTTGAGCTGTTCAGGGAAGAAGGCTATTTTGAAAAAACAAACGACGGGCATCGTGTAATGGGCACCGATACGGTTCCCGGATGGTATGCAGGACACAATTACCACACCACTACCATTGTAGGAGGCGAACTGAACGGGAAATATTATTCGCTGGCGGGAATCACCTCGTTTGGGGTAAATGTGCGCAGCGAACAAATTTATTCCAACGTTTTGGGCATTGCCATGAATGTGCCACGCCCTGCACCGGGAGAGCCTGACGGGCAGTTTACAAAAAGTGCGCAACGTACCAACACCAGTGCATTTGTGGAGCACTATTATGCTTCGGGAATATTCGAAGGATCGTTGGGCGTAATGGGAAATTACAACTCCTCGGTGGAGGAAGACATGGCCTTTTATCCCGGGTTGGATGTTGCCCTTAACCTGAGCAATCAGCTTAAATGGTACGCCTCAGCTACCTCATCATTTCGTATGCCTACCTACACCGATTTGTATTACACCGGGCCTCAAAATGTTGGAAACCCTGATTTGAAACCGGAAACCGCCGTGAATTACGAATCCGGCATAAAGTATAAAACAGCGGGTTTACAAGGGCATGCAACGGTATTTTACCGCATGGGAAAAAACCTGATTGATTGGGTAAAAGAAGATGTGGAAGATCCGAAATATACTACGGTGAACCATAATGCAGCCAATACCTTTGGGGTGGAACTGGCGGGTAGTTGGGCTCCACAACAAACGTTTGGCGAAGACTTCTTTATTACCATGGTAACGGCCAATTACGGATACCTGGATACGGAAGTTGATTTGGGAGGGAAACAATCCGCCTACGTGGGCGATTACCTGAAACATAAGTTTACCACCCGTGTAAGCCATAAAATAATTGGAGATTTGTCAGGAAACTGGGGCCTTCGTTTTCAAGACAGGGCAGGGCAGTACGACAAATACGAAAATGGCGCCTGGGCCGGAGCAACGGATTACGAGCCATTTTGGCTGCTCGACCTAAAACTGGCCTGGACTAAACCTGCTTACCAACTCTATGTAGAGGCGTCCAACCTGTTGGATACAGAATACGTTGATTTTGGCAATGTAGCACAACCGGGAAGGTGGATTATTGGCGGTATTAAAGTAAATATAGGGTACTAAAGATATAAAGAATGAACTTGTTAAAGCGTGGGACTTTTTGTTCTGCGCTTTTTTTTTGTGGCGAGAGTTCTTAAATGCAACCCGATACGGTTTGTGGATGGAAACTTGCTACAGGATTTAGTTTAATCCCTTAATTTTCATCCTGATATTTAGCGCAGATCTTCAAAAAAAGCAACTTTTAATTATCTTTGCCTCCTCACATTTTTAAGCAATTACAAAGAAATTACAATACAAATGGACGTAAAACGTAGAACCCGTATTGCCGATTTGTTAAAGTCTGAGCAATACGAAACACAGGTAGAAGTAAAAGGTTGGGTGCGCACAAAGCGCGGAAACAAGCAAGTGGCTTTTATTGCTGTTAATGACGGTTCTACCAATAACAACATTCAGGTGGTGGCCGATGTGGAAGGCATAGGCGAAGACGTGCTGAAAAAAGTAACCACCGGCTGCTCGGTTAAGGCAATTGGTAAATTAGTGCAATCGCAGGGAAAAGGACAAACCGTTGAGGTATTGGCGGATTCGGTGGTAGTTATCGGAGAAGCCAACCCGGACGAGTATCCCTTGCAACCCAAAAAACACTCCTTGGAGTTTTTGCGCGAAATTGCACACCTCCGCTTTCGTACCAATACCTTTGGAGCC
>JAUIMD010000160.1 GCA_030433225.1 Bacteroidia bacterium | reverse complement strand
ACTTTTTAATGATTTGTGCCGGTACCGCTTCCACCTCGTTGCGGTTGGAAATATTGGCAACATAGGGCGTAACATTGGGCTCGTCGGCAAGCGATGCTGTTTCCTGCATTCCCTGTTCATGAATATCCACCATGGCAACCCGTGCCCCTTTTTGCACCAATTGCCATGTAAGTTCTCTACCCATGCCACTTCCGGCGCCAGTAACAACAATTACTTTTCCATTTAATTTCATAACGGTTTGCTTTTTGAAACACCCGGGGTGTTTGGTTCAGTGTTGTAAGTTAACAAAGTTTAGTGCATTCATACGTGATTTATTCCCATTTAAAACCCAATTGCCACTCCGCCGTAAAAGGAAGTACTAAAGGTAGCGTTGTTGGAATTATTGTAACTATTCCAACAAAATTCACGTTCGGCGCTTAAGGTCAACGCCACACTTTTGTACACGTTTACAGAAATACCAACGTGAATGTATGGGATAACATCAAAAATAAATCCTGATTTTTGGGGTTCCGTACCATCTGTTGCAATGTGGTAAAGTTTTGATCCCACCTCGGCATGGGGTTTAACCCAAAAACCGGGATATTGAAAACGCAGACCTGCCGGGAATTTAAATATCCGGTAGCTTTCGTAAAAACTTTTGGATAAGTACTTGGTAGGGTTAGCGTATTGAACCCCCAACGTTAAATACATATAGCGATCGGCAAAAGGGATATGAGCCTTAAAACTTGATGCCCAAAAATGATCGTCGGCATTTAAATAACCATGGAGTAAATTGGTGTAAGCCATAGAAAACTCCAGCTCCGTTTGCTTTTTTAACATGGTGGGATTGGTGTTGTGATATACCTTAGCGCTCCCTTTGTTACAGCTTTCGACCAAGGCGATTAAACTACTGCGTTCTGGTCCTGAAATGCTTTTTATTTCCTGGTGCAAAACAGTATCCTCGCCAAATTCTTTCATCAGCTGTTGCTGAAATTTCTCTTCGGATACTTTATATTCGCCATACACCAATACATCCCTGTTTTTGTTGTCTTCCATCACCTGGGCCACAAATAGTTTTGTGTTTTTGTTTCTTTGATCCTTAGGGTATGTTATCAATTCTTTGGTGTATTTTAATTCAATCGCGGGTGGGTGATCTTTAACGATGAAATACCTTGGATCCTTATTGTTAAAGGAGTACAGGCTTACTTTTCCATCCACCAGTTTCTGCAGAAACACCAGTTCTCCATCCACGTTTTGCGCCTCAAAATGCATACCGTTAATAAAACCGTAGGCATATACATCAGTGGGGGTGAGGGTTACTCTGCCCAACTCCTTGCTTTTTACACGTGCAAGTTTTTGCAATGATTTCAATTCGTCATTAACTATTTTGCAGGCAACGGTATCCAATTTTTGGGTTATGATATATCCCGGCATGTAATGCGTTTGTGCAATTAAAAATAGCGGCGGGCACAAAAGAAACAGCAGCAGAATGGTGGTGGAGATTTTCATAAAAACGCAAGCAATAGGTTCGTAACAAATTCACAAACCTTAAAAGTAGCATTTATATTGAGAATACAAACCGCTGGGTTGCACATTTGATACGTAACTGACCTAAAGCAGTAACCATTCCGCTCAACAACTTAACGGTTTCAGCCGCTGCATGTCCAATCTTATTTTTGAACAATTGCAGGAAACGTACATTTTATACTTTGGGTTTACATTAATTTGTACCTTGCTTGTGAGAAACCTCGTAACTGCATGGAGGCAGGAGGCGGGTAAACAGAATTTAATACTTTGGGAATGACAAAACGTATCATCAGTTTGTGTGTATGCCTGTGTAGCATGGCAATAATGCATGCAAAAGCGAAACATGACTTGCAGGAACTGCCTGCCTATAAAGCTTATTTTGATAGCATCAAGGCCATGGAGTACAAATACCCGCTTCCCATTTTGGGAGCCAAAGCGTACCAACGCGGATACGATTTACCCTACGCCTGGGGCGCCAGCGCTGTGTACTTTACCCAGTCGCAGTTGATCAATATTAGCGAAATAAGTTTAGGAATTAACGGCGGTGAACTGGTGGATTTTAGTGACTTTATTGGTTTTGGCCCTACCACTGCGGTTACCAATGCATACACCTTCAGGCCGGATGTTTGGGTACTGCCCTTTTTAAATTTGTATGGAATTGTTGGAGCCGGAACAACCGAAACCGGCGTTACCCTTCTGGAGCCTATATCGTTTGAAACCACCCAGAACTTTACCGCATCTTCTTTTGGTATAGGGGCTACCCTGGCCGGGCGATGGGGGCCGGTGTTGTTAATTTGGGACAACAACTACAATTTTGTAGATGTAGATGTAATTGTGGAACCCGTACCGGCCTTTAACAGCAGCCTGCGTATCGGACATAATTTTATGGATCCCCGCCGCCCTGACCGTATGTTAACAGTGTGGACCGGGGCTTTTTACCAAAAAATAAACAGCAACACCCGTGGAAGCATTTCGGTAGGAGATATTTTCCCGTCCATAGGTACGGGAAAAAATATTGAGCACTTGCGCGATTGGGCATCGGAATTACCCCCGGGACAGCGCGTTATTGCCAACCAGATTATTGATAAGCTGGAGGAATTTAATGACGGACACGATGTGGAGGATGCCACCATCGAATACAACCTGCAAAAGGAGGTGGCTCAGCCTTTAAACCTAATTTTGGGTGCGCAATACCAATTGAATAAAAACTGGATGTTCAGGACCGAAATTGGCGTATTTGGTAAACGCAGCCAATTTTTAATGAACCTGAATTATCGCTTTCAGGGCTTTGTACCCCGTCGTTAAGCCGCAGGTTAATGGTGATGGTGGTGATGTCCATGGTGATGCCCATGCTCATGCCCGTCGGAGGGCATATCCAGCAAGGCCTTTCCTGAATCTTTTAACAAACCGATGGACCATTTGATAATAACAAAACTGCTGATAAGTGCCGCTACCGTATCAATAAACGGAATGTCCCACAACATGGCGGCTGTAAGTCCTAAAATAGCGGATAAACTGGTAAGCGCATCGGCAATTACATGGAGGTACGCTGCCCGTATGTTGTGATCAGAATGGGCATGGTCGTGGTGAAGTAGAAAAGCACTGGCCACGTTAACAATCAGCCCGATAATGGCAATAATAATGGCCTCGCGGTACACAATTTCTACCGGGTTAAACCACCGTTCCACCGCCTCCACCAATATAACAATAGCAAAAATGAGCAGCATTAAACCGCTGCTGTAGCCGGAAAGCGACAGAATTTTATCCGAGTTTCCACTAAAATTTTGATTGCCGGAAACTTTACGAACCATCACATACGCAAGCCAGCTTAGGCCAATGGCCAACACGTGCGAACCCATATGAATGCCATCGGCCAGCAAGGCCATCGAATTGGTTTTTAATCCATAAACAATTTCCACCAACATGGTTATTGCCGTGAGCAACACCACCATCAGTGTTTTCTTTTCGTGTTGATGCTTTTCCATACTGCTTATTTTCGTTACGAAGATACCGGTTAAGAGGCAAGTCTGAAATACCCAAAAATTGGGATTTGTCGTTATGCATTGCGAAAGGGGCCCGGCAGTTTGGATTGTTCAGCATTTTCAGTGATTTGCTGAATGCGGTTGGCGCGGGTTTGCGGCCGCTTTGCTGAAAGTATCCAATACAGTAAGCCTTTTCGTGTGGATTTGCTTTGGCGGTGAAAATAGTTGCGGGCCATTGGGGAGTTATCAAAGGCGGCTGCCAGGTCGGCAGGAATTTCCAGGTTATCCACCTGGTCCAAATAGGTCCATGCTCCATTTTTCTTAGCCACCGCAATACAGCGCAAGCCGGCATTGGTCATGGCACCCGACGCAATCAACACCTCCACCTTTTCTTTGTTTATTTTACTCCAGGTACTTTGGGGCTTTCGGGGTGTAAAATATTGTTTGTAACACTTGTCGTTTAAGGGGTGTTTAATGCCATCAATCCAGCCGTAGCAAAGGGCCTCATCCACGGCCTCGCTCCAGCTGAGGTTGGGGCTCAGGGTGTGTTTCTTCCAAATAATCAACCAAACTCCTTCTTTGCTGGCGTGGTACTTTTCCAGCCATTTTCTCCAATCGGCCCGGTTTTTTGGGCAATATTCTTCCAGTCCTTTCTTCATTGAATCGGGGGTGTCAGGGTAAGGTTTTAAGCAGGTCTAATGCCCATGCATCCTGCTTTTTACGATGGTTACGCAGGGCATGGTTCAAAATCCACCGGCGTTGAGGGGTCAGCGGTGGGGTGCTCCATCGCATTACCCAGGCCTTGCCAGCCGGTGCATTGTCTTTTAACAAATCATTGATGCAGTTGGCCACCGATTTTTGAACAAACCTGCTGGGATCATCTTTTAGGTTTTCAAAAACGGGCATCAACAATTCCGGGTGTTCTATCCCCAAAAGTAACTTGCGGGCCCATGGAAGCCGGGGGCGCAGTCCTTCGCTGGCCAAACGCCTTTCATGCACATTTTTGGAGGTGGACCACTGCTGCATAATGGCAAGGGTTTGGTGTGGGTACTTCCTTAAAAAGGGCCGAATGGCAAACTCGCCCGTGTTACGTTTGGTAATTTCGGCAATGGCATGCATCGAAATCTCAAAGCTGTTCAGCCCATATTTTTCGATGTATTTAGCAATGGGCATCACCCAGTAAAACGATGTAAACATACCGGTTTCGTTTGGGTTTTCGGGGCCCAATATGTGCAACAATACCGACAGGTTTCGTTGATAATCAGCGCCCATCCGGTGGTGTAGCTCATCGCAAATACATTCCACTCGGTCTTTAAACTCAAGGGGGCCAACCTTTTCTTCAACAGAACGAACAAAGGCTGCCCCGTTAAACGAAGCATCAACGTTTTGTATTTTTTCCGCTAAAAGAATGGCCAGCTCCTTGTCCATCCAGTATTTCAGTTTTTTATACGCCATCCCTTTAGTTTATGCTGATTTTAATCCTTTATAAAATACTGCCTGGTCACTTGCATCACCTCCTTTATATGTTGCTCGTTACAACTGTAAGCCGACAACGCCACCTGACTGTTTTTTTCATCGAAATAAGCCCCGCTTATATGTTGTACATCGGCGGATGTGGCCAGGTAAACATAAGTTTCAGCCATGGTTTCCGGGGAGATGGAGAAGCGGCTTTTTAAACGGTAAAGAAATTTTTGGAGGGGCGAAATGTTGGGATACCGGTTGGTATCTATTTGCACATTGGTTACCCGAATGCAGTTGGCGGTAATGGAGGTGTCTTTTAATTTTTCTGCCAGGTAACGGGTGTACATGATTTGTGCCAGCTTGGATTGATAGTACGCCCGTGATACACTAAACCGACGTTGCTTAAATTCCGGGTCGTTTACATGCACCTGCAGCCTGGGATGCATGAGCAAACCTTTGGAGGCAATGGTAATAATGCGCGCCTGCTCACTGGCCTTTAGTGCCTCCATCAAATAGTGGGTAAGTAGTACCGGCCCCAGGTGGTTGGTAGCCCAGGTGCGCT
>JAUIMD010000159.1 GCA_030433225.1 Bacteroidia bacterium | reverse complement strand
TTCAGCTTCCGGAACAGAAGATACCTATGGTGACGTAATTGAAGGCTATCCCGGGGAAGAATATCTGAGTGGGACGATTGCCCTTCAAAAAAAGTTTAATGAAGAATGGTTTGGAGGATCGTGGTCCTACCTTCCGGGACATAATTTTAGTGTGGGGCTTACCTTGTTTGTCACCACGCGCGATCAAAGTGCTTCAGAAATTACTCAGTTACAATCCTACAATGCAGCGCAGGATGTCGTAATGTATTATAATTTCAGAAACTATAAGTATACAAACCTTGGGCTTGTCGGAAAAATTGGCCTGGCTTATCAGTAGGAAAATGTTACTGCCGGCCTAACCATTACTACACCCGGGATTCATATAACAGGGAAAGGAGCTTTTAGCTATGAGCGCTACTTTACGTATAATGTTGATGACAACCAGGTGTATGAAAGGAACATCCAAAATGACCTGGAAGTAACATACAAAACCCCTTTTTCGGTGGCAGCAGGTGTTGGGGTTCCTATCTGGAAAGGCATTTTGCATGTAAGCGGCGAATATTATGGAGGGTTAAAAGAATATTCCATTATGCGGGGGGCAACATTTTATGGACAAAGTACCAATAGAGAGTTGACTCCAATGATAACAGATGAATTAAATCCGGTTTTAAATGTTGGAATAGGGTTTAGTTTAACTATCAACAGTAAGCTGGGCACTTATGTAAGTTTCGCAACAGATAACTCAGCTGCAGTAAAGAAGGAGGAACAGCTGAACGACACCAATAGTACGATAGTTTCCTCATCCTTAACCTCTAATATTTATCATTGGGGTGCAGGATTTGTTTTAAACCTGAAACGTGCTGACGTTACTTTAGGGGTTACGCACGCCATGGCCCGGTTCCCGATCGAAAGACCCATTGATTTCCCGGGCAATAGAAACGGTGGTTTGCAATTGGATCCGGATGGATCGTCCCATATAAGGTGGGAACGATATCGATTTATCGTTGGTATCTCCATTCCCTTTTTAAGCGATGTGGCTCAAAAATGGGAAAATAAGGTATTGGGAGATTAAGTGTACAACCGCAAATTTTGACCTGCCCATGTTAGATACTATACCACACCGAAAGCGCATTCACCCATAAAAAGCGAAAGCCACCCCATATTGGGGCAGCTCTCAAAACTTCCTATCTCTACCTTTTATTTATTTACCCTTTTTGTCACTGTTTTTTTCAAACACTACTTTCCCATCAACGATGGTAGTTACCACATTGGTTTTCAGGATTTCATCGGACGATACTTCAAAAATATCCGTATCCAGTACAATCAGGTCAGCGCGTTTTCCTACTTCCAGCGAACCGATTATGTCCTCCATGTTCAGTTGGTAGGCTCCATTTATGGTGTATGCTTCTATCACTTCTTCAATGGTTAATTTTTCTTCGTCGTTTATCAAAATGGTTACCTCATCTTTACCCGGTTGTTTGCGTTCAATGCTTACATAGGCCTGCATCCATGGACTGATGTCACCTACCGGCCAGTCGGCACTCATGCTTATTTTTACGCCTTTTTTGTATAAACTTCCGTTGGGTTGGTATGCTTTTGCTCTTTCTTCCCCTAACAGATTTACCGTATTTTGGGTCGGCATCATTTTGTCGGAAAATACGTTTGCCACTACATCCAGGTCAACAAAGCGCTGGTAGTCGTCCGGATGCACCATCATGGTATGTCCGGTAGAGAAACGGTTTTCGGTATACCCTAGCTTACGGGCCAGCTCAAAAGCATCCAGGGCATAACGTAAGGTACGGTCACCGCAGGCGTGAATGTGTACATCCCATCCTTTGGAAGCGGCATACAAAGTCATTTCTGCTATGTCATCCTTGCTTAAGGAGGTCGGGCCAAAATCACCGGAACCATCCGAATAGGCTTCCACTAAACCGGAAGTTTTTCCATCAGGGCTACCGTCCGCATGAATTTTAAAAGTGCTTACATCAAACATTTCAGAGTTGTATTTTTCGGTATTCACTTCCATGCGTTCCATGGTGTGGATGTTCATGTGCGAACCCTGGGTCATACAAGAAGCCTTTAAGCGGAAATTCAGGTTTCCTTCTTTCTCGTGACGTGCGATCGCTGCAAAGGCTTCGTTTTCGAATGGAGGTGCTCCGGCATCAAAAACCGTGGTGATTCCATTTTCGAGGAATTTATCAAAAACCGGCAAGGCATTGGCATAAATGGCTTCTTCGTCCATAATTTTAAGGGCGTCCATCATGGCAACCACTGTTTTGGCAGAAGCCACATACCCGTTCAATTTTCCGTTAGCGTGGCGACCAAACATGTAATGTTCGTTTTTGTCCAGTTCTTCGGCATTGGCAATCTCCAGTGCTTTTGTGTTGGCCCATCCACCGTGCACCGACGTGGCAATCATAAAGAAAGGTTTGTCGGAAATGATTTTGTCAATGTCTTCATTGGTAATATCCACGGTACCTTCAAATGCACCCCCAATGGAAAAATTGGCGCCATCAGGATTGTTTTTTACATAGTCGGCTAATGCTGCCAGCATTTTTTCTTTATCGCCGGTGTGTTCGATCTGGCAACCGGTTGAAAATCCGATGACAAAAAACGGGTGTTCGTGGCTGGATACCAACCCGGGTACAATTACCTTTCCTTCCTGATTTACTACCTGCGTACTTCGTCCTACATGCTTTTCCGCAGCGTCACTATCTCCAACAAATACAATTTCATTGTCTTTAATGGCAATGGCTTCGGCCCAGGGTTGTTCCGGGTTAACGGTGTACACTTTTGCGTTTTTGTACACAATGTCTGCCTTAACGGCGCGTTGAGCCAAAGCGGATGAACCGCTGAAAAGGGTCAGGGTTACCAATAAGGCCGTGCTCAGTTTTTTGAATGTTCTCATTTTCTTTTATTTAAATTGGTTGATTTTTATTCTCAACTACAAAAGGGAAAAAGAGCAGGAAAAACCCTAAAGAACTTTCTGTTTTTTAGAAAAGAAAAGAGGCTTCCGATAAGGGAAACCTCTTGGCGGTATGAATTGCTAAATGGTTTAAAGCTCAAAGGTAAACATCCGGTCAACCATATACCCAACCCCAAATGAAAGCAGGGCCACCGATAGGCTGATGAGGGCCATTTCCAAAAAACTTCGCTTAAATGATTGTCCGGTGGTAACGGCATTGTAAAAGTTAAAAACAAAGATCTCGGCGAGTACAAGCAGCATCATCACACTCAGGCTCACAAACGGATTTACAATTAAAAAATAAGGGAGTACCAGCAGCGTTACCGTGAATAAATACGCCACCCCCGTGTACATGCAGGAGCGGATGGCCTCGCTTACGGTTTTGCCCTCGTGCCGCTGCGATAAAAATTCGCTGGTGGCCATGGATAGCGTTGCCGCGAAGCCTGTTATCACTCCGATAACCCCAATTAGCAGCGTATTTTGAAGGGCAAAAGTGAAACCGGCTAAAGCACCGCTCAACTCTACCAGGGCATCGTTCAACCCCAATACAATGGAGCCCATATGGTTTAATATATCCTCTTTAAAAGCCGCAATTTTCGATTTTTTTGCGGTGTTGTATCTTTCCAGTTCACCGTAAAGCTCGGGGTAATCTTGTTTTATCCGTTCGATTTTTTTGCCGGTAGCGTTCTCAAAAAGTCGCAACGTAAAGGTTAAACCCATTAGTTTAGCAAGCAGGCAAATTAACCAAACTTTTATTTTTACAAACAGCGTATGCGGTTGGTCATACTCTTTGGTTTTTAAGAGTATGGATTGGCACACATGGGCAAGTTCTTGTAATAGAATGGCATTGTTGAGGTTTGAACTTTTTTGGTAAAGTGCATTGTAAATGTAAAATCCGGCTTTAGCATCCCGTTGGATGCGAACCAAGTTTGCAGTATTCATGTGATTGTTCTTTAGTGTTTACAACTGGGTAAGTGCAAAAAATACAGAAACTCCCTAATTGTAACGCGTCTTTCCAAACCTCCATACGCTTTTTGCCAAGGGCGGATGCCCGGGTATAAGTTTTAAGCAGCCATTGCCACTCCCTTTCAACAGGCAAAGTGCTAAAATGTGACGAAGATTAAGTAAATTCACACTGGCTTATTAGCTTTGGTAGCCAACCTTAAATTCCAAACACGTGATGAATAAAAAAGACGTTACCCAAATTCTACAAAACCCCAATGCCATACAACGGTCCGAAAAGTTGTACCCCCTGGTATACGATAACCTGCACGACATTGCCGAAAAACTGTACGCCCGTGAGCGTGAAAACCATACCCTTCAACCTACCCTGCTGGTAAACGAGGCCTACATGAGCCTGGTGGACCAGGACAACATTGACTGGAAAGGGCGTTCCCATTTTTTTGCCGTAGGAGCGCAGGCCATTCGGCGCATTCTGGTACAGCATGCACGTAACCGCAATGCGCAAAAGCGCGGCGGCGACCTGCAAAAAGTGGATCTGGAAGAACGGGTAGCATTTACCCCCGAAAAAGAGGGGATGCTGCTGGCGCTGGATGAAGCCCTGGAGCACCTGGGCAAAGTTCACGAACGGCAGGCCAACATTGTAGAAATGAAATTTTTTGGGGGAATGAAAATGCAGGAAATAGCCGATGAATTGGGTATTTCCATCAAAACTGTAGAACTGGACTGGCGCATTGCCAAGGCCTGGCTCAAAAAATTTATGGAATCAGATAGCATTTAATGAGTAAGTCGGATCACGAAATAGCCTCCGAAATTTTAGGCGTAGCTCTCGACAAAGAAAAGGATGCTGCCCTGGCGTACATCCGGCAACAATGTGCTGGCAACGATGCACTTTTGCAAAACGTGCTGGAGCTATACCAGGCCATTGTAGCCGAGGAACCTGTGGAGGAGTCCAATACGCAGGATGGATTTACAAAACGCTTGAAAGTTACCGATGACCAAACCAAATCGCAATTAATTGGATGGTGGACACGGCGCTTGTTTGGCAACCGGCGCAGTAGGTTGGTGGTTTTGCTGACATCCCTTTTGATTTTATTTGCCTTAGGGGTACTGCTCGAAGAAAAGGTGCGGCATAACATAATTGAATATGAACGGCAACGCCTGCAAAGCCAGTTGAAAACCAACTATTCCGCCATGCATAAGTGGGCTATTTTTAATTACCACCGAATAGAGTCGTTAGCCAAACTGCCCGAAATTATGGAATTGGCACACCTTGCCGATAGCCTGGTGGATGAAACCAATGGGTATGAAATACTTGCTCAAAGGGAGTTGTACCATGAGTTGCGTGCTTTTTTTCACAAAAACAGTGTATTTGAATATTCATCCTACGCCAGTCTGATTCATAAAAACGATGCCCAGGTAATGCTGGCATGTGGCTCGCACCCCTCAAAATACGATACGGTTTACCTGGGAGCACGGTTAAAAGGCTATGTGTATGATGCGTATACCCTGATGCTGCAGAACCCGGAACCCACCTTTTTAAAGCCAATCTACGATTCCAACGTTTCTTACGATTACCCCGAAGAATTGAAAGCCACAGTGGCGATTTTGTTTCTAACGCCCGTTTATTCGTTTGATGGAGAGGA
>JAUIMD010000158.1 GCA_030433225.1 Bacteroidia bacterium | reverse complement strand
AGTCGCCTTATTTTTCGAAAGAACTGGAGTTGTTCAACCAGAAAATTCCCGAGTTAACCTTGTTCCTCACCAAAAACATTCATGCACTTTCCGAAGCTGAAATCAGCACCCATTTTGGTAAAATTGAACGTTTATCGGCGGTGTTGGAGTTGGATGAAAACAATACAGTTGCCCTGTTTGAGCGCGCACTGCACTACACCCTGGTAAAGGATTTTAACAGTGCGCTTGCCGACTTAAACCGCGTGCTTGACCTACGTCCCGACTTTATGCTGGGTTACTTTGCGCGAGGAACGGTGCGGTTTAAAATGGTAGAGTTTATTCGTTCAGTCGAAGACGTTTCCGAAACGGATATTGCCCTAAATGTGGGAGCCGCGTTAAAAACTCCCGGAACGGAAAAGAATAAAACCCAGGAAAGATTTTTGGACTACGACCTCATTATGCGCGATTATGATCGGGTAGAAGCCCTGTCTCCCGGGTTTGCCTACATGTACCATAACCGTGGAAACCTGCGCGCCATACTTAAAGACTTTAAAGCAGCCATTGCCGATTATACTGCGGCTATTGCAAAGGAGCCCGATTTGGCCGAAGCCTATTTTAACCGGGGCCTCACCTTTATATACCTGGGCGAAAATGCAAAAGGAAACAAAGATTTGAGCAAAGCCGGCGAGTTGGGCTTGTACAAAGCGTACAACGTGTTAAAACGTTATGGCATTACTCAGGAGTAAATTCCAAACAAAAACAACCGAACTAAATCATAAGAAAATGAACTACATTTCGCTTTTTATAAAAGGGCTGGCCATGGGAGCCGCCAATGTTATCCCCGGTGTATCAGGGGGTACAATCGCATTAATTACCGGTATATTCGAAAAACTCATTCATTCCATAAAATCCTTTGATGCAACGGCTTTAAAGCTCTTATTCTCGGGTAAAATCAAAGAATTGGCGGCACACATTAACCTGGGCTTTTTACTGGCGGTTTTGTCAGGTGTTGCCATAAGCATTGTGAGTTTGGCAAAACTGTTTGATTATCTTTTTACCGCGTACCCGGTGTACATCTGGTCCTTCTTTTTTGGCTTAATACTGGCATCCATTTATTTTGTTGGAAAAACCATAAACCGGTGGAATTTTTCAGTCATTTTCATTTTTCTGATAGGAACGGCAATTGCGGTAAGTATTTCAATTATGACCCCGGCCTCAGAAAATGCCTCGTTTGTTTACCTTATTTTATGCGGAGTAGTAGCGGCCTGCAGCATGATTTTACCCGGACTTTCGGGTTCATTTGTGCTGATACTCCTGGGAAATTATCAGTTGGTAATGATTGATGCGGTGAACAACCGCGATCTGATGATTTTACTCCCGGTGGTAGTAGGTGCCGGTGGAGGATTAATTTTATTTTCTCATTTTCTTTCGTGGATTTTTAAGAAGTACCATGATCAAACCATTGCTATTTTAACCGGATTTATTTTGGGATCGCTGGGCATTTTGTGGCCCTGGAAAAATGAAGTGTATAAACTGGATGCCAATGGAGATTTGTTGCTGAAGTCGAGTGGCGAAAAGATAGTGGCAGGCTACGATTGGTTTGTTCCATCCCAGCTTAACAACGAGGTAGTGGTTGCCTTACTTTTTATGGGACTTGGCATTGTTTCCATTATTGTACTTGAGAAATTGGCCAAACAAAAAGCATAGTAGCATGGCAGTAGACAGAATTTTTGGATTGATCGGATATCCTTTGGGGCACTCCTTTTCGGCCAATTATTTTACGCAAAAGTTTGCGCGGGAGAACATTGCAGCCGAATACAGAAATTTTCAAATGGAATCCATCAAGGACCTGGAGCAGGTTTTGGAGCAAATTCCTAACCTGGGTGGGTTTAATGTAACCATACCGCACAAACAAAATGTGCTGCCATACCTGCATGAGCTTGACCGTGAAGCAGCAGAAATTGGGGCGGTAAATGTGATTAAAGCCACTAAAACTGCGGGCGGATACCTGCTAAAAGGGTTCAATTCGGATGTTATTGGTTTTGAGCAGTCCCTAGTTCCACAGTTAAAATCCACCCATAAAAAAGCCTTGGTTTTTGGTACCGGAGGCGCATCAAAGGCGGTGGTGTATGCCTTAAAAAAGCTGGGAATTGCCTATCGCTATGTTTCACGTTCGCCACAAAACGGCCACTTTTCGTATGCTCAAATTACACCCAAGGTAATGGCGGAATATACCCTTTTGGTGAATTGCACCCCTTTAGGAATGAGCCCTCAAACGCATTTATGTCCCGATATTCCTTACGATGCACTCACCCAAGCGCATTATCTATACGATTTAATCTACAACCCTGAAGTGCCGCTGTTTTTGCAAAAAGGCCTGGAGAAGGGGGCTGCCATAAAAAACGGGTTGGAGATGTTGCACCTGCAGGCAGATGCTTCCTGGGAAATTTGGAACCGATAGATGCCTCAATCCCTCCAAAGTTTTACGTAGCATACGCTTGGAAAAATGCGTGCAAGTGGTTTACTTTGATAGCAGTGTAGGAAAAATTAAAGCGGAACTATGACAGGAAAAGAGCTTAGAATCGTGTTTATGGGGACCCCCGAATTTGCGGTGGAAAGCCTCAGGCAATTGGTGGAAAACCAATACCAGGTGGTTGGGGTGGTTACCGTACCCGATAAACCGGCAGGCCGTGGACAGAAGCTTCGGGCATCGGCCGTGAAAGTGTATGCAGAAGAACAGGCAATTCCTGTATTGCAACCCGAAAAGCTGCGCGATCTTGCGTTTCAGGAAGCCTTGAAAGCCCTGAAACCCGATGTGCAGGTGGTGGTGGCATTTCGGATGCTGCCAAAAGAAATCTGGAGCCTGCCTGCCTTGGGTACGTTTAACCTGCATGCCTCATTGTTGCCCCAGTACCGTGGAGCTGCCCCCATTAATTGGGCGGTAATTAACGGAGAAACTAAAACTGGCATTACCACATTTTTTATTGATGAGAAAATTGATAATGGAAATATTCTTTTGCAGGAAGAAGTGGCAATTTCAGCCCAGGACACTGCCGGAAGTGTACACGATAAATTAATGATGCGGGGGAGCCAGCTGGTGTGTACAACCGTTGATGCCATTGCAGAAAATAAGGTTACCCCACTGCTGCAAAAGGGCTTGTACCAATCTGAGGAAGATTTAAAACCGGCTCCAAAAATATTTAAACACGATTGCCGCATACAATGGTCAAAACCGGTAGAAACTATCTACAACCAAATTCGGGGATTAAGTCCATACCCGGCTGCATGGACACACTTTTCGCATGGCGATGACCTTAAGGTGTTAAAAATATTTGGTGCCGAAATTCTTCAAAAACCCCTGGATAACCCCGGAACCATTGAGTCGGATGGAAAATCCTACCTCCATATTTGCGCGCGCGATGGATGGCTGAACATTCTGGTGCTGCAGTTGGAAGGAAAAAAACGCATGCCCATCGAAGATTTTCTTAGAGGAAATAAAATTCAGGGAGAACTGTTGTAAGCGCGCATTCCAAACTTTTATATAGGGGGTCTCGTTTTTGGAGACCCGGAGGGAAGAAAACAATACGCGGAAGGAATTTGGCAATGGGAAGGTGTATTGCACGCTTCAAAAGTAAGGGGGGCGTGTTACACGGGGCATACTTTCGAATGAAGATAGGGTTACATTTCATGGCAACACATCCTCCAACCTTTTTTACTAATCCTTTTATGCTATTTGCTGCGTACATAGATGTGCTTAATGTGCGACTTTTCCACATTCCTTTCATCAATTTCAAACTGTTGCGTTAAGGATTTTATTAAAGGGGTAAGTTTGGTAAAACCGTAATTGCGGGGGTCAAAATCGGGTTTTTTCTTTATAATCAGCGAGCCAACCTCGGCTAAAAATGCCCAGCCATCGTCATCGGCCAGGTCGGTTACGGTATGTTTTAACAGGCGAATAAAATCCTTGTCCAGTTTGTCGTAGCTTCGGTTCTTGCCGGCACTGGTGTTGGTTTTTACTTCGGGTTGTATTTCTTCCGAGATAATTTCGATGTAGATGAACTTATCGCATGCCACAATAAACGGACTGGGAGTTTTCTTCTCCCCAATTCCAATTACGAGTTTCCCACTTTCGCGCAGTCTGGTGGCCAAACGGGTAAAATCGCTGTCGCTGCTCACAATACAAAATCCATCCACTTTATTGGTGTGCAAAATATCCATGGCATCAATTATCATGGCGGCATCTGTTGCATTTTTACCGGTGGTGTAGCTGTATTGCTGCACAGGGGTAATCGCGTGGTGGAGCAATGCCGGTTTCCAACCCGATACGGTGGGTTTGGTCCAGTCGCCATAAATACGTTTAATGGTAGGCGTGCCGAACCGGGTTATTTCTTCGAGCATGCCTTTAATGTTGGCATACGGAATGTTATCGGCATCAATGAGTACGGCTAGTCGTAAATCTTTAGTTTCTTTCATGTTTATAAGTTAGCTCTTTTATCACAATCCTAAAAATAAAAGTATTTGGCCTCGAGTACACAAGCAAAACAATCCTGCCCTATATTTGCCTTTAAATACGCTAAACAATTATTTATGAAGAAGGGAATTGTACTCACAAACCTGCTATTGCTGTTTGCAATAAGCCAGATATGTGCGCATAACACACAAACGGATACCGTAAAATCCCCCTTTAAATGGGAGCGATTTTCGGTGAATTTTGGCGGTTTTTTAAGCGGACTAAGCAGTGATATAAACTTGGGAAGTAAACAGTTAGGTGTGGGGGTTAGCATTAACCTTGAAAATGCGCTTGGGTTGGAAACCAACTCAACCGTATTGCGTAGCGAGGTGGATTATGTATGGGGAAAGTCATTGCGACACTCCTCCCGTTTTACGTATTACGGGTTTTATAGGAGTGCCGAAAAAGTTTTAACCGAAGACCTGGAAATTGGGGATGAGATTTATTACAGCGGTACAAAACTGACGAGTAAATTTAACCTGGAAATTTTTAAGTTTGACTATGCCTACGCCCTTTTTATGGATGAACGGATAAAGCTGAATGCTACGCTCGGGTTGTTTTTTCTACCCATCAGTTTTTCAACCAGTGCCGATGAAAATTCGCAAACGGCATTTAGTGTGACTGCCCCTTTGCCAGCCATTGGTTTTCGCACCTATTACGCCGTTACCCCTAAATTTTATATCATACAAAACCTTGAGCTTTTTTATATGTCGGTTGGAAGCTTTACCGGCAGCATGACTGACCTCAGCCTAAAGGCAGAATACATGCCCTGGAATCATTTTGGTTTAGGTGCCGGGCTAAATAGTTATCGCCTGGAGATAACAAAAACCGGACCGGATACCTACCTCGATTTTGAAGGAACGATCCAAACCGGTTATACCGGGCTCATGTTTTATGTGAAGTATTTTTTTTAAGTGATGCTTGAATTAATACCGACTTCTTGTGCGCAAAAAAGATGGGTGATTATTGATGGAAGCCTAAGAGGAGACAATGAAAAGAATTGGATTACGTTTGTAGAGTAAAATTAACCAGTATGATGAAGAAGTTTTTACCACTGCTCTTGT
>JAUIMD010000157.1 GCA_030433225.1 Bacteroidia bacterium | reverse complement strand
ATTGTTTTCATCCAACTCCAACACCGCCGATAAACGTTCAATTTTACCAAAATGGGTGCTGATTTCAGCTTCGGAAAGTGCATGAATGTTTTTGGTGAGGAACAAGGTTAACTCGGGAATTTTCTGATTGAACAACTCCAGTTCTTTCGAAAAATAAGGCGACTTATCCAACACACGCTGATCCGCATAAAACGACAGGCTAAACTCGCGCTCCAGGTCAATGGCAATGTTCCGTTTTTGCACCTCTCCCCTCAGGGCATTTTCAAATCCGGTAGCCTCCCCTTCATTTTCGTCGTCCAGCACAATAATTTTTTTATAATTCCGAACATCCTTATTTTTTTCAGCCACGGTTTGTTTCGGATCGTTTTGGTTCGGACCAAGGGCCAGATCGGTATTGCCGGCCTTCCCATTGTTTTTTGCGCGTTCGTCACTTTCCAGCATGTATGCGGTATACATGTCTTTTTCGGCTCCCTCTTTATCGCCAAGGGCTGATTTTGCCTGTGCCCGAGCATAGTACGAATTTGGAAACCTGGGATACCGTTTAATTATTTTATCCAAATCGTCGATGGCCAACAGGTACTCCCCAATCTCCAGTTGTGCAAGCGACCTGTTAAACAAAGCTTTGTAATTTTCCCCTTCAATTTTCAGTACGTTGGTAAAATCGTCGATGGCATTGTTCACATCGCCAATTTGAGCCCGTAACAATCCCCGGTTAAAGTAGGTTAATGAACTGTTCGGGTTAAGTTCAAGTGCTTTATTGTAGTCGGAAATGGCTCCCATTAAATCGTTGGTAAAGTAGCGAATTAATCCCCGGTTGATAAACAAGCCATCGTCTTTAGGATCCATCCGTATCGCCACATCATAATCTTTGTGCGCGGCTTCGTATTGACCGGTTTCGGCCAGCAGTCCTCCCCTTAGACGCAGTGCATCCACATTATAAGGACTTAGTTCCACAGCTTTATTGAAATCATTCAGGGCATTTACGGTATCATTTAAATGAATATAGGCCCGCCCCCGGTTCAGGTAAACCAGCATGGAGCCTTTTTTTAACTGAATGGCCTCCGAAAAATCGGCAATTGCACCGGAATAATCATCCATTCGTATTTTACATACCCCCCTATTGGTTAAAAGGTTGGTATTAAGTTTGTCATATTCCAGTCCTTTGTTAAAATCTTCTTTTGCACCATCAAAATCGCCAATCTGCTGTTTGGCTATGCCCCTAAAACGGTAGGCTTCAATAAAAAACGGATTTATTTCAAGCGCATCACTAATGTCATCAATAGCGCCCATGTAATCGCCCAGTTTAAACTTGGCATACCCCCGAAAAAAATAGGGTTCGAACAGGTAGGGTTTGGTATTAATTACCTGGTTAAAATATTGTATGGAAAGTACGTAATCTTCGAAATACAGGGCATTTCGCCCAATGGTAAGAATGCGCTGGGTGTTCATTTGCCCCACGGCGGCAGTGAGTGAAAACAAGAGGATGAAAATTGTAGTACGGAACCTACCCATGCTTAAAATTTAGCAGCAAAAATAGAATAATTTGTAAAAACCTGATATCCATTCCAAATAAAGGGTGCTATTTAAACCGTGCGGCACAAAAAAGCGATGGCTAATTTAACCACCGCTTTTCTGATATGCATTTGTTTACTTTATTGTTGTGCACTGCTGGTGGTATTTCCGCGGTCGCTAAAAATATCACGATCAAAGAAATACAGGTTTTGAGTTTCTCCTAACAGGTTTAATTTATCAAGAATTGTGGACACTTGTGCCTCCTCTTCAATTTGCTCGTTCACAAACCACTGCATCCATTGCTGGGTAGTAAAATCACGCTCGTCATGCGTAACGCCAATTATATCGTTAATCGACTCTGAAATGAAACACTCGTGCTCATATGTTTTTTTGAACAAATCCAGCACGCTTTCAAATTCTGCAGGTGGCATATCGCAGGCCGGAATGGTTGCCTTACCGCCTCTTTCGTTCACATATTCAATCAGTTTTAACATGTGCATTCTCTCTTCGTCTGCCTGAGCATACATCCATTGCGATGTGCCGGGATAGCCGTTTCTTTCGGCCCATGATGCCATGGCCAGGTATAGGTTGGAGGAATACATCTCCTTTTCGATTTGGGCATTTAATGCTGCTGCAACTTTTTCTTTCAACATGGTGTTTTAAATTAATTTTTGTTTCGCTCAAAAATACAAAAATCATTTTTATTAATTTTCTGCGAAACCCTGATAAAATCTAAATTCTTGTAAGGAATAAATAAAAAATATGAAACCGTTTTACGGGTTATTTGCGCAATAAGTTACGAGCCATCCCCCTGAAAATAAAAAGGTGGAACGGGTATGAAATCCACCAATACAAGCGCCCCCATACCCCATGCGGACGAAAGGTTGCCGTTTGGTGCAAACTAGCAGTATTGTCCCTGTTCTCTAACCTGAATTCGAGCCAGGCTTCTCCCGGTAATTTCATTTCGGCAAACAGCAGCAAACGTTGTTCTGCTTTGTTGGCGTAAATTACACGCCAAAAATCAAGGGCATCCCCGGCTTCTATGGTTTGTTGATTTGTACGTCCACGGCGCAGGCCCACACCGCCCACCATTTTGTCTAAAAAACCTCGTACCTGCCACAGCCAGTTGGCATAAAACCAGCCTTTTTCGCCTCCTATGCTCCATATATTTTCCAAAACTTTTTGTGTATTCTGGGTGAACGGCATTACCGTGTTATCCTTATAACAGCCAAAAGTAGGCACCTGAATAAAGGCTTGTATGGGGTAGCTTTTTTTCCCAGCCACCATGGCATCTTTCCAGCTGGATATAACCTCGTTTTGCTCAATTTTCCGAAACGCTTTTTTTATGGATGTTGGATAATCCAACAATTCCACATCCACTATGTTTCGGATGGAATTTTCGCGACAAAGCACTTCCACATGCAAACTTTTTACCAGGTTTACGGCCAGGTTATAGGTGGTTGACGTAATAAAAAGCAGCCAGTACGACGAAAGGCGGGGCGTCATCACCGGCACCGGAATAATCCACCGTTTTAGCTTTCGTACACGGGCAAATTCCAACAGCATTTCTTTGTAGGTAAGCACATCGGGGCCACCAATATCAAAGGTTTTGTTAAAGGTAGCGGGATGATCCAAAACGCCGGTCATATAATCCACCACATTGCGTATGGCAATGGGCTGAATTTTGGTATCAAGCCAGCGCGGTGCAATCATCACCGGAAGTTTTTCCACCAAATCACGAATTATTTCAAAAGAAGCACTCCCCGACCCTACAATAATGCCTGCCCGCAACACGGTTAATGCGGCTTTGGCTGTGCCCAATAGTTCCTCAGTTAGCAAACGGGCTGACATGTGCTGACTGGTAGTTTTCATGGAATTGAGTGCACCGAGAAAAACAATTTGTCGGGCCCGGGTATGGTTAAGCTGTTTCACAAACTCCGCTGCAATTTGTTTTTCCAGCTCCAAAAAGTTGTGAACCGAGGCCGACATGGCATGCAATAAATAGTAGGCTGCGTCAATATCTAAGGGAAAAGCAGGAGCGGATTGTGGCTTTAGAAAATCGTATTCCACTACCTGTATTTGAGGAAAAATCTCTACCTGGTGCTGAAAACGTTGCCGGTCGCGCACCACCGCAACCAACTCATGCCCTTGTTTTATTAAAACCGGTATCAACCGTCTTCCCATGTACCCCGTTGCCCCGGTCAGTAAAATTTTCATACGCAATATTTTTATGCTTCAAAAAAAGACTCTTATGGTGCGACCTATAAAAAAACACACACCAACCACCTTTGTTTTCAGGCACATGCATTAAATCTGTTTCATTTACAAGCGATTTAAATTTTTAAGCATCCACTCTTTTTTTACCTTTGGAGGAAATTTAACAACTCAATATGGCTTTAGAATTAGAGGGTACCATTGTGCAGCTTTTGGCGTTGCAAACGGGAGAAAGTTCCCGTGGCCCATGGAAAAAACAAGATTATATTTTAGAAACAGAAGGGCAATATCCAAAAAACGTGTGTTTTAACGTTTGGGGAGAAAAAATTGACACTTTTGGCATTGCCCAGGGAGACAAAGTGAAGGTTTCCATTGAAATAGAAAGTCGCGAATACAATAGCCGCTGGTACACCGACATACGTGCATGGCGGGTGGAAAAAGCGGCGGCTCAACCGGCAGCCACACCTCCTGATTTTGGAGGTTTCGATCCTGGAATGCCCCCTCCGCCAGAGGAAGATGAAGATGGAGATGGCTTGCCATTTTAATAACTGACAGGTAGCTAAAACAACATATAGAGCGGGGTGCAGATGCATTCCGCTTTTTTGTTGGCTATTTTTTTTCGCTTGCCCCCTTCAGCCGAAACCCCTGTAGGGGCACAACCTCAATGGTTTTACCGCATTGAGGACAGGCAAAACGCTCACAACCGGTGCAGGCAAAACAATTGCTGCAAATTCGTTCTGCCTCGCGCTTCGAAACTTCGTAGGCACACCAGGTGCATTTGATTTTGTCCATGTTCATCCCTTTGTCTTCATCAAAAGTAAGAGATTCTTTTCAAACGGAATTAAAAAGTACCATACCTTCTCGCCAACAGCCACTTGACTTTTCGTTAGAAAAACCTGAATTTTAGGTACGAACCGATGGCAACACCATGGCAAACATTCTACAGGACTTTCACCGGGCACCGCTGTTGCGCATTGCCGTATTTTTGATGGCAGGCATTTTGTTGCAACGTATCGTTTCCATTTCTTGGGCCTTACTTCTGATCCTGTTTTTAGGATCGCTGCTCTTGCTTTGGGGCGCTTACCTTTATCTCCGTACGTACCAAACCCGTCATATTTTTGGAATGCTGTTACTGGCCACCTACTTATTTTGTGGAAGTGTGCTGTACGCTATCCACCAAAAAAACCATCCTGTACCCGAAATACCGCAACAGGGGGTTTTTACGGGGTATATTTCTTCCCTGGCGTACGAAAAAGAAAAGTCCGTTTTTGCCGCTTTTAGCATTTGTGCCGTGGGCGACTCGGTACTTGCACGCCCTATCGAAAGCTGGCTGTACATTGAAAAAACTACGCCTGACTCCATACTGCAACCCGGCAATTGGTGTATGATTGATACAAAATTGCAAATCCCACATAAAAATAAATTGCCAACCGAATTTGATTTTTACGATTACCTACAGAGCCAAAACGTGCATTATACGGCCTTTGTACGCAGTACACAAATTACCAGTGCAAACCTTGCTTCGCCCATTAACCTTACCGTTTTAAGCCTGAAAATAAAACAACGGGTACTGCACATATTTCGGCAAAATGGCCTTAAAAACGAAGAACTTGCTTTGGTAAGTGCCTTAACTATTGGATACAAAAAGCTGTTGCCTGCCGAACAAAGGGAAGCCTACGCGGCATCGGGAGCGATGCACGTTTTAGCAGTAAGTGGCTTGCATGTAGGCATCCTGTTTTTGCTTTTTTCGCGCCTGCTGGGCTTTATTAAAAAACTGCCCTATGGCAACATCTGTTTTACGGTTCTGGTAATTTTACTATTGTTTGGTTTT
>JAUIMD010000156.1 GCA_030433225.1 Bacteroidia bacterium | reverse complement strand
GTGGAAGAATACAGCGTGGTGGAGCTCCGTTTACCCTACGCAGAAGAGGTGGAGAATCCTTACGCCATTATGAAAGTGACCAACCAGGCGTTGGAAGCGGCAATCGAAAATGATACCGTTCGTTTCCTTTTTTCGCCCAAAACATCAGCGCACTGGGAGTATACTATCGAAAGCAACATCCCTTCTTTACAAAATAAAAAAGGAAACCTGGTGTCCTACCTCACGCCACCATCCCATAAAAACAATCCTTCGGAAGAATACCCGAACTGGTGGGCCGACGACCCCTCGGATGTATATCGCGAAGGCAAACACATCGGCGTGAAAACCATCAACCGCTGGCGCGAGGATTTCCTGGATGACTTTGCCCGAAGAATGGAGCGCTGCGCTGCACCAGCCCGATGACCCTTTACAATAATATACCATGGCTACAATCCCCATAAAATGAGAATAATGCTAAAAACAAGCCTTCTGCTACTAATTCTTTTAACTTTTACCTTGGCAGAAGCACAGGAAAAAACCAGAATTTTTATACTTACCGATATTGAAAATGAACCGGACGACGCCATGTCTATGGTGCGTTTTCTGGTGTATGCCAATCAGTTTGATATTGAAGGATTAGCCGCTACCACCTCTATCCACCAAAAAGATGAAGTGGCTACCTGGCGCATCCGGGAAATTGTTACCGCCTATGCCGAAGTACGTGATAACCTGGAGAAACATGAGCCCGGCTTCCCAACAGGAAATTTTGTAGCCTCAAAAATTACCGAAGGCTTGCCCCTTTACGGTATGAATGCAGTGGGAGAAGGACACGATTCTGAAGCATCAGAAGCGCTTATAAAAGCCGTGGATAAGCAAGATGATCGTCCTTTGTGGGTAACCGTTTGGGGCGGCCCCAATGTGTTGGCACAGGCGTTATATAAAGTACGAAAAACACGTACGCCAAAGCAACTGCAACAATTTGTATCCAAAATAAGGGTGTACACCATTTCCGACCAGGACGATAGCGGTCCTTGGATTCGGAATGAATTTCCGGAGTTGTTTTACATCGTAAGTCCGGGCTTTAATCATGGGGGTGCCTACCACCATGCCACTTGGAGCGGAATAAGTGGCGACTATTTTCATGCACGTTGCGCCGGGGCCGACTTTTCGTTGGTAACCAACGAATGGCTGGAAACCAACATCAGACAAAAAGGACCACTGGGCAAACAATACCCCTGGTGCAAATATTTGATGGAAGGAGATTCTCCATCTTTTATGTTTTTAATTCAAAACGGACTAAACAGCCCTGAAAACCCCAATTGGGGCGGATGGGGCGGACGGTACGAATGGTACACACCCCGCATTCAAAAATGGCATTTATCGCCCGAAACACGCCCCATTTGGTCGGATGCAGAAGATGAAGTTTTAGGGGTAGACGATCGATGGCACCAGGGAAACCACGAAACCATCTGGAGATGGCGCGAAGCCTATCAGAATGATTTCTCGGCCCGTATGGACTGGACCATTCAACCGTACGCCGAGGCCAATCATCCACCTGTAGTAAAAATTGACGGCCCGCAAATATTAACTGCAAAAAAAGGCGAACAGGTACATTTAAGTGCCGCCGGAACCAATGACCCTGATGGAGACGTGTTAACCTATCACTGGTTTTATTACAAAGAACCCGGAACGTTTGCCGTCTCCAATGCACGAAGCGGACAACCCATCACCATTGAAAATGCAGATAGTACAACTGCAACATTTATGGTACCCAATAAACGCTTCATGGAACCCGGAGTAGGTACGTTGCACATTATTTTGGCCGTAACCGATTCGGGCACACCGGCACTTACCCGGTACCAGCGCATAATTATACGTGTAGAGCCCTGAATTTCCACCTTTAATAAAATACCATGCGTAATATTCATCGTTTAGTAGTAGCTGTTGTTTTCATCCTTCACCTCGTAGGTTTAAGTGGATGCAAACTCAAAACTGCCCAAAACAATACTGCACAGCATAAAAATATAGCAGTGGTCATATCCACCCTTAATAACCCTTGGTTTGTGGTTTTGGCCGAAACGGCCGCTGAAAAAGCCCGCGAACTTGGGTATAGAGCGACCATTTTCGATTCGCAAAACAATTCGGCAAAAGAGGCCGAACATTTTGACAACATTATTGCCATGGGCTACAACGCCATACTTTTTAATCCTACCGATGCAGATGGTTCGGTATTAAATGTTAAACGCGCTAAACTGGCGGGGATTCCTACCTTTTGTATGGATAGAGAAATAAACTCGAAAGATGCCGCCGTTACCCAACTGTTATCCGATAACTTTACGGGTTGTGTAAAACTGGGACAGTATTTTGTACGGCAAATGAATAAAACCGGAAACTATGTGGAAATTTTGGGTTTGGTGGGTGACAACAACACCTGGAATCGGTCAAACGGTTTTCATAGCGTAGTAGACGAATTTCCGGACATAAAAATGGTAGCCCAGCAAAGTGCCGACTTCGACCGGAACAAGGCCATGGAGGTAATGGAAACCATTTTGCAGGCCAAGCCAAATATTGATGCCGTTTTTTGTGGAAACGATGCCATGGCCATGGGAGCGTATCAGGCTATTTTGGCTGCGGGTAAAACCGGTAAAATTAAAGTGTTTGGCTTTGATGGAGCAGAGGATGCCATGCAAGGCATTGCCGACCGGAAAATTACAGCCACCGTAATGCAGTTTCCTGTTTTAATGGCCCAAACCTCAGCCATAATGGCCGATGCATACATAAAAGGAGAACGAGATTTTCCGAGCCGGACACCCATTGAGGTGGAGTTGGTAACTTTTGAAAACGTAAGGCAGTACCTCCCTCAAAACTAAAGAAGTATGAAAAGATTACCGAAAATAAGTATTGGAATTTTATTAGGCCTTATCCTGGTGTACCTGTCTATCGATGTTCAAAAACTGGACCACTATAAAGCCAAAAATCAGCCTAAGGCGTTTAATGCTGAACATTATGCAGCTAAAGTATGGAAAGAGGAGATTCCGGAAATACTTGCCAACGCACCTGATATTACCGAACTTATTCGAAACCTTGAAAGCCGGAAAGAGCATACGTTAACTAAATATGGGCATAAGCTGGGCATTTCAAAAACCTGCTATTTTACGGTAAAAGGTAATGCCAGGGTTGTTTCCATAGATGAAGAAAACCTGCAGCTTCAGTTGGAGGATGGCAGAAAGGTATTACTGGCTACGAGCTTTATTTTTGGCAATGCAATTAGAGATGGCTTAGGGGTGGTTTCGGTGGATGATTTCCTGAACATGACCGATTTTAACAACGTAAGTATTGCCTTAAACAACCGGGTAAAAACGCAGGTAATTCCCGACATAAAAAAATCGGTAAAAGTTGGTGATCAGGTGGTATTTGCAGGAGCCCTGGCCCTCAACGAAACTACCCCAGATTTACAAAATATCAGACTCATTCCACTCACCTTATCCGTAACCCATGGAAAGCAATAATTCGTCTCCCATTCTCGAAATTCAGAGTGTCTCTAAGCATTTTTCGGGTGTATATGCCTTAAAAAACATCGATATGCAAATTTACCCCGGCGAAGTGACAGCTTTATTAGGTGAAAACGGCGCTGGCAAATCCACCCTGATGAAAATTATTTCAGGGGTTTACCCTTCCTACGAGGGGGAGGTAACATTAAACGGCGAAACCGTCCATTTTCAACATCCTAAAGAGGCAGCGGCAAGCGGCATTGTCATTATCCACCAGGAACTTAGTCTAATTCCCTACCTCACCATTACCGAAAACCTTTTTCTTGGCCAGGAAATAACCAATAAACTGGGCCTTCTGGATTATAAACGAATGAACCGAAAGGCAAAAGAACTGCTTCTGAGACTTGAATTGGACATTGATCCTACTTGTGCGGTATCTGAGTTACGAGTGGGACATCAGCAATTGGTGGAAATTGCCCGGGCCTTGTTATTCAACTCGCGGGTGCTTATTATGGATGAACCAACCTCGGCAATCAGCAACCACGAAGTAGAACTGCTTTTTGGCATCATTAAAAATTTAAAGAAGCAAGGTGTAGCCATTGTTTACATCTCCCATAAAATGAAAGAGGTGTTTGAATTGGCGGATCGCTATGTGGTACTGAGGGATGGGCAAAACGTGGGCAGCGGACGAATGAAGGAAAGCACACCCGACCAATTGGTGAAAAAGATGGTAGGGCGTCAAATTTCAGCTTCCCAAAAGCAAACCATGGTGGCAACAAACCAAGAGGTGTTGCGGGTAGAAAACCTGAGTTTACGCCTGACAACCAGTGCTAAATTTCTTGTGCAAGATGTGAGTTTCCGGCTGATGAAAGGCGAAGTACTTGGAATAAGCGGATTAATGGGAGCCGGCAGAACAGAGCTACTGGAAGCTATTTTTGGTTTGCATCCCGGGTGTACTACCGGACAGGTTTGGGTGGAAGGGAAAGCTTTAAAAATGGATTCGGTTAACCATGCAATAAGTGCAGGAATTAGCCTTGTACCCGAGGATCGCAAAAAACAAGGTCTTATTTTGCAAATGAATGTGGCTCAAAATACCAGCCTGGCCAACCTAAAACAGGTGTCACGAGTGGGCTTTCTCCGAAAAAAAGCTGAAGATGAGCTGGGAGAAGCCTACACAAAAAAGTTAAGCACCAAAGTGCCCGATAAACACATGGAGGTGCAAAAGCTAAGTGGAGGTAACCAACAAAAAGTGGTTATTGCCAAATGGCTGGCTACACACCCAAAAATAATTTTGCTAGATGAGCCAACCCGCGGCATCGACATAGGGGCAAAAACTGAAATTTACTCCTTAATTCACGAACTGGCCTTGCAAGGCATGGGTGTAGTGGTGGTTTCGTCGGAACTGCCCGAAATTTTGGCCGTTTCCGACAGAATTATGGTTCTATCCAACTCCAAACAAACCGGTATGTTTTTGCGCGCCGATGTTACTGAAGAGAACTTATTAAACGCAGCCTTACAAGAAATTGACTAAACAAAACAGCATGACTTCAACAAAAAATATAACCCAATACATTCTAAAATTTCAATCCATCATTGCATTATTGCTCATGTGCGTGGCCCTTACGTTTTTATCCGATCGCTTTTTAACCGGTGAAAATGCCTGGAACGTGATGCGGCAAATATCGGTTAACGTAATTATTTCTGTGGGAATGACGCTCGTTATATTAACCGGGGGCATTGATCTTTCTGTAGGTTCCATTCTGGCACTCGCAGGAGCTATTACAGCGGGCATGCTTAAGTTTGGGGCCGAATTTGCAGACCTGAATTTATACATCGGCCTTACCTTTTTTGGCGCTTTATTGGCAGGAATTTTGGCCGGTACCCTACTGGGCTGGTTCAATGGGTTAGCCATTACAAAATTCAAGGTTCCACCCTTTGTAGCCACATTGGCCATGCTTACCATTGCGCGAGGGTTAACCATGTTGTACACGGGTGGATTTCCGATTACCAACCTTGGCGAAAAAATGGCTTTTATTGGAACTGGTTGGTTTTTAGGCATTCCTATGCCGGTATGGATTTCGGCCATTGTCGTTACCATTGCTGTGGTTGCCACAAAAAAAACTATTTTGGGACGCCATATTTATGCCATT
>JAUIMD010000155.1 GCA_030433225.1 Bacteroidia bacterium | reverse complement strand
AGTTACTTTGCGTAAGTTACGTACCGTCAAACGCATTGCACTAAAAGTAAAACCTACCGGCGAGGTATGGGTTACCCTGCCTTATACCGCCTCCTACCAGGAAGCGGCACGTTTTGCCGAGGCGCAAAAAGAATGGATTTTGCAGGTTCACAAAAAAGTTAACGCAAGGAAGCAGCAGAGCCTGATTACCTCCACCCAACATTGCCATTTCCCATTTTTTCGCATTGAATTTTGCCGGTGGGAAACTGCCCGTGTAAAGGTACAGTACCGGCCTCCGGTTCTTGAGATTTTCCACCCCGAAAACCTGGAGGAGAGCGATGCCAGGATTCAGGAAATTTTGAAGGAAGCCGTCCAGAATATTTTGCGGATGGAGGCCCGTAAACGTTTGCCTGCAATGCTGGATAGGCTGGCAAAAAAACACGGTTTTACCTACCAAAAACTGAGTATCCGCAAAGCAGCTACGCGGTGGGGAAGCTGTTCCTCCCAAAAAAACATAAACCTGTCTGTTTACCTGATGCTCTTGCCCGATGAACTCATAGAATATGTTATCTTGCACGAGCTGTGCCATACCCTTGAAATGAACCATGGCCCAAGATTTTATGCACACATGGACCGGGTTACAGGGGGCAAAACACAGGAGTTAAAACGGAGAATAAAAACGGAAGGAGCCCGATGGAACTTTTTAAAATATTAAAGGAGCATACCGCATGAACTGGGAACAATTAATTTCCACCAAACGCCTGGGGCTGGAAGACTACCACGGAACCAACAGCGATGAGCGAACTGAATTTCAGCGCGATTATGACCGCATTATTTTTTCATCGTCGTTCAGAAGGTTGCAAAATAAAACCCAGGTTTTTCCGCTGCCGCAGCGAATTTATGTGCACAACCGGCTTACCCATAGTTTAGAGGTGGCCAGTGTGGGGCGATCGTTGGGCAATGTAGTAACACGCCTGTTGCGCGAAAAGGGCCAAAAGGCCGGTTGCCTGGATGAATTGGGAAGCATTGTGGCTGCCGGTTGCCTGGTGCACGACATTGGCAATCCGCCGTTCGGTCATTCGGGCGAAAAGGTGATCAGCAGTTTTTTTAAGGAGGGAAATGGCAGTGCGGTTTTGGCAAATTTTAATGCCGCAGAGCAGGCCGACCTGTTGAATTTTGAAGGCAATGCCAATGCATTTCGTTTGCTAACACAACAGTTTGCCGGAAAACGGCAGGGAGGCTTTGTACTTACGTACTCTACCCTCGCATCCACCATTAAATACCCGTATTCATCGGTGGTTTCAGAGGGAAAGAAATATGGCTATTTCCATTCGGAACAGGGAATTTTTGAGAAGATTGCCCTGGAACTAGGCATGGAACAAAATGAAGAGGGCCGGTTTTTCCGGCATCCTTTGGTTTACCTGGTGGAGGCTGCGGATGACATTTGTTACCAGGTAATGGATGTGGAAGATGCCTTTAAACTGGGCATTCTATCCAAAGAAGAAACCGTAGCGGTATACATGCAGTTTTTTAATGCCGAAACGAACCGTGAGCAAATTAGCCGCATTCACCGCACCCTAAGCCGGGTAGAGGATACCAATGAGCAGATTGCTTTTTTGCGTGGAGCCGTAATTGGGCATTTAATACAGGAATGTACCCGTATTTTTGTGGAAAACGAAGCTCAAATTTTACAAGGAAATTTTGCTTCGTCGCTTATAAAATCAATGGATGCGCACAGCGTGCAGGCCTACACAAACTGTTCGGCACTTGCTGTAGAGCGCATATACAATTCCACCTACGTGCTGGAGGTAGAACTGGCGGGGTTTAAAATTTTAAATACCTTGCTCGAAGTGTTTTGCGAAGCCGTTTTGGAGCCTGGGAAAGCCTATTCCAAACAAATCATTCCATACATACCCAGGCAGTTTTATCAGAAAGACGCCACCGATTATGACCATGTGCGTGGCGTAATTGATTACATCTCGGGGATGACCGATTTATTTGCCCTGGATTTGTACCGGAAAATCACCGGCATATCCTTACAAGGCATGTCATAAAAAGATGCAACAAGTGCAAACGAATTCCATACATTTCGCCAACATTTTTACCTTTGTCGGCAAATACAATCCGCCAATGCGTACCCTGTTTTTTTCTTTTTGCTGTATGTTAATGGTGCTGCTATTACACAGTTGTGCCAACGAAGGAAGCCCTACCGGAGGGCCGAAAGATGAAAAACCACCGGTATTTATAAAAAGCACACCCCTGCCTGATGCCTTAAATTTTGACGGCAAAAGGGTGGTGATCACCTTTGATGAAAACATTGTTCTGAAGGATCTTTTTTCCAATTTTATTGCCTCGCCCCCCCTCGAAAACGAGCCGGTGGTAAAAACGGTAGGCAATACTCTACGCGTGGATTTAAACAACGAGCTGCAACCCAATACAACCTATACGCTTTATTTTGGCACTGCGGTAGTTGATAATAATGAAGGCAACCCGTACGAGAGTTTCACTTTTTCGTTTAGCACCGGCGAATACATTGATTCGTTAATGATGTCGGGCATTATTTTGGACGCCCGTACCCTGAATCCGGTAGAAAACACATTGGTAGCATTGTACAGCAACCTGGAAGATTCTGCGGTGGTGACTACCGTGCCTGTGCGAATTGCAAAATCCAACAAGGAAGGCATTTTTACCGTACGCAACCTGCCCGATACCGTTTTTCATGTGTTTGGTTTAAACGATGTAGTGAAAGATTACAAGTACATGGCGGGTGGAGAAGAGTTTGCTTTCCTGGAAAAAACATTCCAACCTTATTTTGATACCATCCAACTGGTGGATACTGTTTGGGCAGATTCCATTACCGTTGATACGATTTTGTTTTCAGATACAATTGTGTATTACCCCGACGATATTGTACTGATGCTGTTTAAGGAAGACCGGCTGGTGCAAAGCCTGAAAAAGAAAACGCGCACTCAACCCCACCTGGTGGAGCTGGAGTTTGCTTCGTCGGTGGTAGAACTGCCCACCCTCCAATTGCTGGATACCGTGGCTGAAAACTGGTTTTTTTACGAACCCAGCATAACGCGCGATACCTTACTGGTTTGGCTCACCGATACGGCCATTTATAAGCGTGACACGCTAAATGTAAGCCTGACCTATCAGGTGACCGATTCGCTTGAGAACCTGGTGTGGCAAACCGATACGTTGTTGCTTACCTTCAAGGAAAAAAAGAAAGCGGAAACCCGTAACCGAAGGAAGGATAAAGATGAAGCGGATGAGCCAGAGCCCATCCCCATGCTGGGATATACTTCAAGCTTAAAATCAAAAGTCGACATCAATCAGCCCATTGTGCTTGTGTTTGAGGCACCGGTTGAAACGTTTAACCCGGACTCCATCCGACTCTTTCAGGTAAAGGATACGGTAGAAACCCAGGTAAAGTTTAAGATTACCCAGGATACGGTGATACCCCGGCGGTTTTTTATACGATATCCGTGGGACGATGCGTTTACCTATAAGTTTTTGGCCGATTCGGTTGCGTTTACCAGCATTTACGGAACCCATACAGACGATGCCACGGTTTCGTTCAGCATTAAAGGGCGCGATCAGTTTGGCGAAATTTTCATGACCCTCGAAAATATTGTTGGAAGCGGATATGTGGAAATGGTGAACAAAAGCGACGAAGTATTACGTCGCCAGCCGTTTACTGCGAAACAAAATAAGGTGCATTTTGAGTTTGTGCAGCCCGGTACCGTTTACCTGCGCCTGTTTATTGACGAAAACAACAATGGCAAATGGGACACCGGCAGTTACGAAGATAAGGTGCAGCCCGAAAAAGTATTTTACCTGAACAAAGCTTTGGAAATAAAGCAAAACTGGACCATTGATGAAACCTGGGATGTTTTTTCGGTTCCCTTGTACGATCAGCGGCCCTTGGAAATGCGAAAATCAGATTCCGGCAAAAAGAGATAGTAAGTTGTTTCTGCAAGACAAAAGAACATTGAAATGCATGTAAATAAATTGAAGCGTGGTGTAAGGTGGGGAGGTGCTCTGCTGCTGTTTTGGGCGGTAACCCTACAGGCGAAGGAGTTTGGGAAGTTGCAGAATACGGTTTTTCATTCGGGCGAAGAAATTACCTACAACGCTTTTTACAACTGGGGCTTTTTGTGGTTCAATGCGGGCGAAGTGGTTTTTTCGGTGAAAAATGCCACTTACCAGGAAAAACCCTGCTACCACATTAAAAGTTTAGGAAGAACGCATAGCAAGTATGATAACTTTTTTCAGGTGCGCGATACCTTCGAAGTGTTTTTACAACCCGATAGCCTGGCCACCTATTATTACCGCAGAGCTACGTACGAAGGACCTAACAACATGCAGGTAAACTATTATGCCAATTTTGACAGTGCTAAAATTTACGCTCAAAAAACAGAACCAGACCAACCGTTACGCTCCGAGGCATTCGACATATTGCCCAACAGTTACAATGTACTTTCGGCCATATATGCTGCCCGAAATTTTGATTTTACAAAAGTAAAGGTGGGCGAAACCATACCGTTTAAATTGTGGGTGGATATGGAATACGCCGATGTATATGTGCGTTACAAAGGAGTAACAGAGGTGAAACTGAAAGGGGGTGCCACGTACAATTGCCTGGTGTTTTCTCCGCTTTTGGTGGAAGGTACACTGTTTCGCGACGGGGAAGGCATGAGCGTGTACGTTACCAACGACCGAAACCGCATACCGGTAATGATCGAGGCAAAAATTCTGGTGGGTTCGGTAAAGGCCATTCTTAGCGATACCCGCGGACTAAGGTATCCGGTTGAATCCATTGTACAATAGTTTTTTAAAGACTTGCCGGAGCGTTGCTGCCAATTTTGTGTACATATGGGGAAGGGAGGAAAAATTGCCGTCGCCCCCAATGCCTCCATTGCCACGTTTAGGAAGCATTCACCGCCTTGATGCACGCCCGTTTATACTGCTTGTCAACAGATGCAATACTTTGTTATAAAAGTGACATTCCATTTTATATATGCCGAAATTTAAATAACTTAACCCGCTGTAAACTACAGTGAAGGATGAGGTTTTGTGTAAGGAATGGTTGGTGGTTAAGCAACGGAAGGCTTTGGCAGGTTTGGCTGCTGGGCCTTTGTATGCTGCCTCATATAGCTGCCGCCTTCAGTAACAAAATTGATACCGTTCATTTAAGCCTGCACCAGGTTTTAATTACCCACGATACTACGTTCTATGGATCCAATGACAGTGTAGTGTACATTGCCGGTAATACCGACTACAAAGTACGCAAGGACCGTGATGCCATTGCGTCGAAAATACTGGATAGCATTTCCTCCAAAACCAAAAAAGTGCCCATGGCGCACAACCTGTTTAATGCAATACGCATTCGTAAAAATCTTAAAATTGAAGAGGATTCGGCAACGGCATTAAACCCGGCCCAGGAGTATTTTGAGGCCTACGAGGGAAAAGCAATCCGAAGCCTGCAATTTAAGCGGGTGGATATTTTTGAAGGGAGCGTGCAGGATACCACAAAATCAGCCGAAACCTGGGCAGGCAAACTGTTTAACAGTACCCATTATAACACACGGGGGTGGGTTTTAAAAAACTACCTGCTCTTTAAAAGCGGAGACCGGATTGACCCCCAGGTTATGTCGGAA
>JAUIMD010000154.1 GCA_030433225.1 Bacteroidia bacterium | reverse complement strand
TTATGCCTTTGACAATAAAAACTGTGAGGTTACCCGCCGTGTTGCCATCGAGCCGGATTCTTTGGGTTCCAATGCCGGATTCAGATTGTGTAAACCATCCTTATAATAAACCAATCTTTTGGTGCCTGCGGGCACCAGTTTTAACCTTAGCTATTCCTTATAGGAAGCAAAAGAAAAGCCGGAACAAATTTTTGTTCCGGCTTTTTGGTACATGTTTTATGTTCAACTTACACGTTTAGTGTGTAACGTTTAAAGTCTGTTACCGTAAGGTCTTTGTTTTGAGTTTTCAGGTATTGTTGTACAGACATTTTATTTTCTTTAATAAAAGCTTGCTCCAACAACGTGCTTTCCTGGAAGAACTTATTTAAACGACCTTGCGCAATTTTATCTAAAATTTGCTCTGGTTTACCTTCCTCACGTGCTTTTTCCCGGCCAATTTCAAGCTCTTTTTCCACTACGTCAGCAGGAACAAAGTCGCGTGAAACAGCAACAGGAGCCATGGCAGCTGCTTGCATGGCTACGTCTTTTTTAATGTCATCCGCAACATCGGCAACATTAAAACCAACAATAGTGGCCAGCTTGTTTCCAGGGTGAATATAGGCGGCAACGCTTTCTGCTTCAACCAATTCGAAATAGTCTAATTCCACTTTTTCACCAATCACACCAATTTGATCCACAATTGTGGCGGCAATGCTTGCACCGTTTAAATCAAGCGCAGTTAAAGCCTCCAGGTTGGCAGGTTTGTTCGCCAGTGCAACATCTAAAATTGACTGCGCCAATGCTACAAAGTTTTCGTTTTTAGCAACGAAATCAGTTTCGCACTTTAAGGCAACCAGTGCTGCGGTATTGCCATTTACACCGGCAAGTACGCATCCTTCACTCGCTTCTCTGTCTGCACGTTTACTTGCAACTAACTGACCTTTTTTACGGATAATTTCAACTGCTTTGTCGAAATCACCATCTGCTTCTCCCAATGCCTTCTTGCAATCCATCATTCCGGCACCGGTCATTTTACGTAGTTTACTTACGTCTGCTGCTTTAATAGCCATTTTTTACGTAATATTTTATGTATGAATTATTCAGATACTTCTTCAGAAGCGTCATCATCGTCACCGGCCTCTACTTCAGCGGCATCTTCTTTTTTAGCAGAAGATTTTCTTGCTTTCGAAGCGGCTGCTTTCTTCTCTTTCTTTTCTGCTTCCAGTTTGCGTTCTGCTTTGCGCTCACTTAATCCTTCGGCAATGGCTTTGGTCATAATCTCAATAACCAGCTCAATAGATTTAGTGGCGTCGTCGTTTGCAGGAATCACAAAGTCAACGTCTTTTGGGTTGGAGTTGGTATCCACCATAGCAAATACCGGAATGCCCAAACGTTTTGCCTCTTTCACTGCGATGTTCTCTTTGGCAACATCTACAATAAACAAAGCGGCCGGAAGGCGGGTCATGTCAACAATGCTACCCAGCATTTTATCCAGCTTGGCACGTTGACGTGTAATTTGAAGTTTTTCGCGTTTTGACAATACGCTGAAGGTGCCATCGTTGGTCATCTTATCGATAGAAGTCATTTTTTTAATGGCTTTTCGAATGGTAGGGAAGTTTGTTAACATACCCCCGGCCCAACGCTCGGTGATGTATGGCATTCCTACTGAACCAACTTTTTCGGTGATAATTTCTTTGGCTTGTTTTTTGGTTGCTACAAACAAAATCTTTCTTCCTGATTTTGCAATTTGAGCAAGCGCGTTGGCGGCTTCGTCAATTTTTACAACCGTTTTATGGAGGTCGATGATATGAATACCATTACGTTCCATAAAGATGTAAGGAGCCATACTTGGGTTCCACTTTCTTTTCAGGTGGCCAAAGTGTACTCCGGCATCTAATAATTCATCAAAATTTGTTCTTGACATTTTTCTTTTTTAAAATCGTTTACATTCTGTTTAAAATCAACTTCCAGGTAGTTCATTAGAAATCCTGCAAGTTTAGATACTAAACGGTTAATTGTGTTGATTCCATTAACGTTTAGAGAACTGGAATCTTTTTCTTGCTTTGGGTTGTCCTGGTTTTTTACGCTCAACAACACGTGAGTCACGAGTCATGAATCCTTCTGCTTTTAAGGCTGGTTTAGATTCTTCGTCAATTTTCACAAGAGCTCTTGAAATGGCCAAACGTAATGCTTCAGCCTGACCGGTAATTCCACCACCATCAAGGTTTACATTAATGTCGTATGTTCCTTCAGCATTTAACGTTGTTAAAGGCTGCATTACGATGTACTGTAATCCGCTTTGTGGGAAATAGTCTTTCAGCTCTCTTTTGTTGATGGTAATAACACCAGAACCCTCCTTAACATAGATACGGGCAATTGCTGCTTTGCGTCTGCCAACTGCATTTACTACTTTCATATCAACTATTTAAGAGTGTTTAAATCTACTGTTTGGGGTTGTTGCGCCTCATGTGGGTGCTCGCTACCGTTGTAAATGTACAGGTTACGCATTACCTCTCTGCTTAATCTGTTTTTAGGCATCATTCCTTTAATGGTATGACGAATCAGTTTTTCCGGAGATTTTTCAAAAACATCGCGAGGTGATTGTGATTTTTGACCACCCGGATATCCTGAGTGTGAAAACATCACACGATCTGTCCATTTTTTACCGGTTAACTGAATTTTATCCGCATTAATAAGGATTACGTTATCACCACAATCTACGTGAGGAGTAAAGCCGGGCTTGTATTTTCCACGCAAAAGTTTGGCAACTTTTGTAGACATTCTTCCCAAAACGGCATCGGTTGCATCTACCACAACCCATTGTTTATTTACAGTTGCTTTGTTTAAAGAAACTGTTTTAAAGCTTGTTGTATCCACTTTAGTGTTCTTATTGAATAATGAAATTAAACATAAAACCTGCCCTCCATTTTGTCACGCCTCTGCATTGAAGAGCGAAAGTTTTTTATTTACTTGCCTAATAACTAGGCTGTTGCAGATAGCTGATGATAATCGGACTGCAAAAGTACACTATAATTTCAATTTGTCAAAACTTTAAGGTGCTATTATTCAAAAAATCAATGAATTAATTACGCGAGTTTTTTGCAGCGAACTGTTTAGCTTTTTTAAGTGGATTGAAATGCCGGAAGCGGCCTATTTTTTCTTTTTCTGCTTAAGGGGTTTTACTTCGTTGTTGGTCAGCATTTCCTTCCCTTTGTCGGTAATCGGTTCAAGAAAAAGTATGCCATCGTTAAAATCAATGGTGCAGATAAAGTTGGCTAAAAAGGTGTTTCCTATGGCCGGCATAAGTTCGTCGGTAAACGTAATTTCAACCTGGCTCAGCGTGATTTTTGAATCCAGGTAAACGGTGGGGGATTCTATAGCGGTGTAGTGAATGTTTTTTTCGCCATCCAACGAAAGTTTGTAGGTCTGTTTTTCATCGGGACCCGCATTTTGGGTTACGGCAGACATGGCAATGGTTGGGAAATTAATGCCTATTGCCAGGGAAACATCCAGGTATACATCATAATCGCTGGCCTCGGCGCAACGCACTCCCAATACAGGAACCGGATTGGTGAAACTTTGTGTAAAATGCACATAGGGTGTGGTGGTGGAAATGTTCAGTTCGTCCCTTGAATCGGCAATTACGAGTGTTTTGGTTTGGTAATTCAATTGAAGCACCTTCTTGCGAAAAAACTTAGCGCCGAGGGTTCCCAATGCTGAGGGGGGAAAGGCGTATTCGCTCCTTTTCCCCAGGGCTTTTTTTAACCGGAAGGTGTTTTTTCCGATAAAGCTCATGTCTCCGATTTGAATTTCGGGAAATTCGGCAAAAGAGCTGGTTGTATCAATTCCTAAAAAATCCAGGCGCTGTGTCATGTCCCGGCGAATCAGGTTGGTGCCTGCGGTTTCAATCACAAAATATTGTTTCGCCGCTTTACCCTTCAGGTCAGCCTCAATCAATACCTGCCCCGTAGGCAATTGTATGAATGGAACGGTGGTTACTTTGGCTTCGGTGGTAAAGTTGGTGCCGCCAAACAGTGCTGCCAGCAGAAGGAATAGGGTGAAAAATCGCATGGTCAAAACTTTTATTGAAGGGGTAAAAATATAAAAAATAGCGTTAAGCCGGGAGATGGCTTAACGCTATTTTTTTCTATCCGTAACCGACTTATCCAAATATGCTGTATGCCACAGTAAGCCCCGACATGACTACCGACACCATAGTCATTAGTTTAATTAAAATGTTCAGGGAAGGGCCGGAAGTGTCTTTAAACGGGTCGCCCACGGTATCGCCCACCACGCCGGCTTTGTGAGCCTCGCTTCCTTTGCCTCCATAATTCCCCTTTTCAATAAACTTTTTGGCATTGTCCCAGGCGCCGCCCGCATTGTTAAGCATAACGGCAAGCGTGAATCCTGTTGTTAGGCCTCCCATCAGCAGGCCAACCACTCCGGCTACGCCCAGTAAAAGGCCCACGGCAACGGGTACAATTATGGCAAGGAGCGAGGGCAGTAACATTTCGCGCTGTGCTCCTTTGGTGGAAATTTCCACACAACGGGCATATTCGGGAGTGCCTTTTCCTTCCAGTATGCCGGGTATTTCTTTAAACTGGCGGCGAACTTCGTTTACCATGGCTCCGGCCGCACGCCCTACGGCTTTCATTGTCATGGCACAAAAAACAAAAGCCATCATTGCCCCAATAAACAATCCGGCCAAAAGCATTGGGTTGAAAACGGCAAGGTCATAAAAAGTTGAAAAATCTTTTAGGGTAGCGTCTGAAATCAGCACCGTTTTAATGCCGGAAGTGGCATTCCCGGTTCCTTCTAACACAAATTGTACGGAATTTTGAAGCACTGTTTCTCCACCTTCCAGGGCATTTCTGAGCCATATTTTAACCTCTTCCATGTATGCGGCAAGTAAGGCCATAGCCGTAAGGGCTGCTGATCCAATGGCAAATCCCTTTCCCGTAGCCGCGGTGGTGTTTCCCAGCATATCGAGTGCATCGGTTCGTTCTCTGACCTGTTTGGGTAAATTGGCCATTTCTGCATTTCCGCCGGCATTGTCTGCAATGGGGCCAAACGCGTCAGTTGCCAGGGTTATTCCCAAAGTGGAGAGCATTCCAACCGCCGCAAATCCAATGCCGTATACCCCCTGGGCAAAATCCTGAAATCCTCCTGCAAAGCCAAAGGAGGCAATTATGCCAATAACAATGGTTACAACGGGGATCCAGGTGGAATACATGCCCACGGCAATGCCATCAATAATGGTGGTGGCCGGCCCTTGTTGTGCCTGCCCGGCAATGCCTTGTGTGGGTTTGTATCCGTCAGATGTGTAATATTCGGTACCCTGGCCTATGATTACACCGGCTGCAAGCCCGGAAATTACAGAACCTACAATGCCCCATTCCAGCCAGCCAAAAGCTGCCATTCCGGCAATTGCCAGTAGTATAAACACCGAACTTCCCCCTGTTCCCAGAAGTAGGGAGTTTAGCAGGTTTTTGGGGGTGGCGTCTTCGCGGGTGCGTACCATAAATATGCCGGCAATGGAAAGCAAAATGCCTATGGCGGCCACCAACATAGGAGCTATGACTTTGGCACTTTGTACTTCTGAATTTACCGACAGGGCCGCACCGAGTGCTGCTGTTGCCAGTATTGAGCCGCAATACGATTCGTATAAATCGGCACCCATTCCTGCAACATCCCCCACGTTGTCGCCTACATTGTCAGCAATGGTGGCGGGGTTT
>JAUIMD010000153.1 GCA_030433225.1 Bacteroidia bacterium | reverse complement strand
GTAAAGTACACACCACAATGCATACAGTAAATACTTCTCTGAAAAACATCGGCTTTGTTGCATTTGCGGCTTGAAATATTGCCCCGGAACTGGCAAGGATAATCTGAAAACCAACCGATACGCTCAGTATGGTAAACACCGGTATGGCGTCAATCCATCTATCCCCGTACACAATCATTATTAATTCGCGGGAATTGAACACCAAAAATACCGAAAGCGGGAACCCCAGATAGGCCAGCAGTTTCACCACCTCAAGGTAGCGTGAAGCCAGGCGTTTTAAATCGGTCTGGAACTCGGAAAATACTGGCAACATTACCGGCGAAATAACGTGTGCTATGTTTTGTACGGGAAGCAACATGAGGCGGTACGATTTTTCGTAATACCCCAACTGCTCCATTCCTAAAAACTTACCAATAATAAGTTTATCCAGGTTGCGCGAAAAATAATTTAGTGTATTAGAGAGAAACTGGTAAACCGAGAACGAAAAGATTTTTTTTATGGAAGCCTTTTCAAACTTAAATTTAAACTTAAGCGGATCTCTTGAGTAATACACCACAAATAAGGTAGAACTGGTAAACACCGGAGTAATTAACAGGGAATAAATTCCGTACCCACGGTAGGCTGCCAATACGGCAAACGACCCTAAAACCACCTGCAAACAAAAGGTCCATATAGAAATGAACTTAAATTTCATTTGCTTTAACAACAGGGCATACGGCACAAAATTTAGGGTCGAGAAGAAAATTTTGATGGACAAAATCTGACAAATCGTTACCAGTATTTCGCTATCGTAAAAATCAGCAATGCCCCACGAAGCCACAAAAAACAGGGCCGTACCCAAAATGGCTCCATAAACGGTGAACGAAAAAATATTGGATAAATCATTCTTATCCAATGTTTTGTTCTGCACTATTGCCGGAGTTATCCCAAAATTGCTCAGGATTTCGATAAACGCAATAATGACCGTTGCAATGGCAATGATACCAAAGTCAGATGCAGAGATTAACCTGGCAAGAATTGCAGATATAAATAATTGAATAAATAATCCTGTGTACTTGGCAGCGGCAACAACCAATGTGCCGTTGACAAGAACTTTTCTGGCATTACTCATACGTACTACTTGGTATAATATCCGTATCCATAACCGTATTGCTCATTTAAAATACGGTTACCGTTTAACATAATAGCTACGTTATCTACTTCTTTCTGTTTCAAATCCTTTAATACAAGTTTCAGCACCTTTTTATTGGTGTACTTGTAACGCGAAACCAGTAAACAAACATCAGCAAACTGTACCAAACTAAAAGAGTCGGTTACCTGTGCAAGGGGTGTTCCATCCAACACAATGCAATCGTAATTTTCTTTCAGGTTTTTCATTAACTCATTGGTTTTTAAGGAAGCAATGAGCTCCATTGGGTTTGGAGGAATGGGGCCGGCAGGAATGTAATGCAGGTTTTCCATTTCACCTTTATGGATAATGTCTTTCAAATCATTTTTACCCGCCAAATAGGTACTCAAACCAATTTTGGTATTGCCGGTATCAATAATTTTTGTCCCTTTACGCATGTCACAGTTTACCAGAATGGTTTTATGACCTAACCCGGCGTAACTTGATGATATGTTTAAGGCATTAAACGTCTTTCCTTCTCCTGAAACCGTTGAGGTAATCAACAGCACTTTTTGTTATTTATTTTTCAGGTAAAAGTTGATATTGGTTCGTAATGAGCGATACGATTCCGCGATGTTTGATTGTGGACGATCTTTGAATACATTCACCTCTTTTTTATTTCGGGTGTGTAAAATCGTTCCCAAAATAGGAGCGTTGGAAATACGTTCCAGGTCGTCCCGCGTTTCAACGGTTTGCCGCAGCAGGTATATGAGCAACAAAATGCCCATGGGTACTCCTATTCCCAAAAACAAGGCAGCAAAATTTACAATGCGCTTGTTCGGCGAAACCGGGCTCGACCCCACCATGTGTGCCGGCGCAACCACAATGTTATCCGGCAGGTTCGAGGCCTTTGTGATTTTAGCCTCAGCATGCTTTTGCAACAGGTAATTGTAAATGGCATCGTTCAACTGGTAACTTCTTTGTATCCCGCCTAACTGTAACTTGGTTTTAGGTAGTTTCCGAATTTCACGCTCCACCTGGGCGATGCGCTTCTCCATTTCTTCAATGGACATTTCGTTGGATGTTTTTGCCGAAGCAATGTTCTCCGAAACCACCTTTTTAAGGTTGTCAATTTGGAAGGTGAGGCGTTGCACAATGGGGTTACGTTCCTGTCCGTTTTGGATAAGGTTTGCCTTGGTAGACTGCGCCGTTGATAAATCTAAAATAAGTTTATTTAACAAGGGATCCTGTACTCCCATGGATGAAGGGGCTATGATCTGGGTTTCGTTTTCACCTCCCGCAAGATAATCACCCACATAGGTAAAATACCTTTTTTGAGTCATTAACTCGGCCAGGGCATTTTGAAGGTTTACTAATTGACCTGATAAACTGGATGCCTGGTCTTCAACAGCAACCAACTGATTTTTGGAAAGAAATTTTTGCAGGCTATCCTCTGTCAGGTTTAAGGAGTGGCTAACTTCCTGCAATTGTTTATCAATGTACTCAATGGTCATGTTGGCGATGTGATTTTTTTCAGCCAGATTGTTTGCCGAATACACACGTATTAACTCATTGATTATGGCCTTACCCCTAAGTACAGAAGTAGTTTCCAACGAAATATCAATAACCGTTGCATTTTTATCTACAATACTGAATTGCAGCTTTTTTTGGTAAACCCTGCTCAATGCCTCGTTGGTGAGCAATTTAAAGGCATATTGCTTTTCATCGTTCATGGATGAGAGGTTTTCATCCTCGATTTGAACAATGAACTTGAATTCTTTACTTTCAACAACTTGACCTAAACTCCCTTTAATGTTCAGGTCCAGTTCGTCTTTTTCGCCCACTTTACGTCTGGTTTTATAGTCGAAAAGGGTAACATCCTTATCTTTCACCATTAGGTTAAAGCTTCCATCGGCATTAAACTTTAAGTCGAACATGGTACCAATGGCCTGCGGATGGTCATCAAAAAAGAATATTTTAAAGGGAGCTTTGTGGTAGGCATCGTGGTACTGGTAATCTTTAAACTCGTAATATGCTACCTCCAGATCCAGGTTTTTAATGGTTTTTTCAATAATGGGATACGATTGAATGATGATCAGCTCATTCTGAAGGTTTTGATTGTTTCCGAAAATATTTCCACTAAACATGTTATCCATCCCCTGTGTCAAAGGTTGTGAATTATCCTCCTTTATTAAAATGGAGGAGGAAACCTTATACGAAGGCACTGAATACTTGTTGTATAAAAATGCTGAACCAACAGCTACTACGAGACAAATAACAAACATCCAAAGGTTGCGAAAAACCAGTTTGAATATTTTGTCGAAATTAATGTCATCCCGAGAAAGATTTTGAATATTGTCACTCATACCTAAGGTTAAATTAAGTTCTTTATTAGTTCAAATGTTGCACAAAACAGGGGCGCTTTTATCGAATAACGCTGTACACTGCAAGTGCTGCCGACACAAACGCTATTGAGAATCCATACGGGAATGTTCTCATGTCCCAGAATTTCTTTTTCATCGGCTTAACGTAAACCATGTCGTTGGGCCGGATGTAATACAATTCGGAACTCAGCATCTCCGGTTTACTTAAATCAAGAATATATCGTCTGTTTTCGCCTTTTTCATTTCGGGTAAGCACTACCTCGTGCCGGTTACCAAAATCCATAATATCGCCCGCCGTTCCCAGAGCATCATAAATGGTAAAGCGTTCTTTCGAATACGAATAATGACCAGGGTTGGCTACTTCACCCAATACGGTTACATAGCGGTTAACCAGTTTTACGGTTACTGTAGGGTGGCTTAAAATGTATTGAAGCGAATCCTGCATCAAACTGGTAACCTCCGGTATGGTTAAATCTTCAGCATGGATAACCCCCAATACCGGCACCTCCATATTCCCTTCACTATCGATTTGATACGACATTAAAGAGGCTGAATAAGGACTCAGGTTTATATTATTGGATGCCTGTCCGGATTGCATAAAGACATTGGTGCTTATATCATCCAGACTTTTGATGGTGATGTACAATTCATCATTGGCCCGTAATTTATAATCCGGTGCTTCCGAATCTTTAAAAATTTCCAGTGCTTCCTTTTTGTCGCGCATGTAAATCAAATCCTTTTGAGTTACACACGAAGCAAATGTTAACGCCGCAATACATATCAATAAGCTTTTTTTCAGGGGTCGAATAACAGGTTTCATGTGCCGAGATATTTTATTATTTTTTGGAAGATATACCATATTAAAGACCTGATGGTAATGGTTTTACCAAACAGAACATAAGGTTTAAAGGTGAATCATGTAAAAATGCAATCATCTAATTTACAGCATGTAAAGTATTGTATACATAAACCCAACAAATACAGAAAGGTTTAAAATTTTACTTAACAAATATAGCAATTAAGCCAAATCGTTAACGTTTCTGCGAATTTTGTTTTCGGTCCATACCAATTTTTCAATTTTCAGTTTAAATTTCTTGCAAAATGGCATCGCGTCATTTCACAGCTTCGCCTCCTTAGTCCCAGATTATCTTATTTAATCTAAAACCAAATTATCAACTATAGAACAATATGCGCAAAGCAATACCAATCAGACTTAATTACGGATTTGGTAAAAAATTTCAGGCGTTAAAGTATACTGTTTCTATAGGTTAATTTGAATTCTGCAATTCAAACGATAAATTTCGATAGCAAACATATGCATATTTTGGCAAAAAACACAACTATTTTTTAATTTAATGTTAACTCAATAAATTTCAATTGTAAACTAAATAACTATTTCACTGCTATTGTGGGCATTAACAATGGGTACTTGTGAAGGAGGTTCAATTGTTAAAGAAGCAGGAAAGTACGCGCAAAAAGCAGTATCCTTCACTTGTTCTCAGGCCTGTTTTTTCCGCGTAAGAAATGCAAAATCGGGTATATTTTACATCAATCTTCAGGAAGTAACGTAATTCATCCATGTATCCACTGGTATACCCTTCGTGTTTTTTAATTTGAGGATGAGTTGCTTATCCCCTCAACGTCATCAGTGCCCCTTATCTCCGTGAACCGGGGGTAATCCTGCCCGTAAACCGGATGAACGCAATACACCCCATCCGGCAATAAAAAATAAAGCCATAAAAATCATGCTGTTACGCATGCTTCCCGTAAGTTGTTCAATAAGGCCGTAACTAAAGGTACCCAGCACGATGGCTACTTTCTCGGTAATGTCATAAAAACTAAAATACGATGCTGTATCGGTCATTTGGTCGGGGATTAGTTTCGCATACGTAGACCTTGATAAAGATTGAATACCCCCCATTACCATCCCCAGGGCTGCAGCCAGCATATAAAAAGTAATTTTATCCACCGTATAAAAACCTGTTATGCAAATGGCCACCCAAACCCCTAAAGTAATACTTATGGCAAACGCATTGCCTTTACGCCCCGATAGCCAGGCAAACAAATAGGCGCCTGCAATGGCCACCAGCTGTAGAATAAGTACAATCATAATCAACTCATCTGCCCCCATGCCTACTTCTTTATCGGCAAATAAAGGAGCCAAAAGCATTACCGTTTGCACCCCCATACTGTAAAGAAAAAAGGCACACAAAAAACGAAGGAGCACTCGTTTTTGCCTGGCAGCGTTGTAGACCGTTTTTATTTCGTGCCAACCCT
>JAUIMD010000152.1 GCA_030433225.1 Bacteroidia bacterium | reverse complement strand
AATTTTACTTCGCTGGGTTGAAATGAAGGGGCACCGTTACGTGGAATAATCTGCATAAAATCCTGTGCAGGTGGTGCGGTTGAATAGCTGCTTTCGTCCAAAATGCCATCCACTTTAATGGTGGATGGCGTACGTACGGCTACCGCTTGTTTCCGGGTTTGGGCAGAAGAAACAAACGGGACGAACAGAAGCCATAAAAGTACAATTGGTCGCATGAAGTAGCTTGAATACCAAAGGTACTAAATTGAGCTAAAATGTTGGGAAATAGTTCGGTAAAAGGTGGTGGTGTTATTTTAGCGTGTCGTTGGATTTTACATGCAAATCCATTTGAGGGAACGGAATGGTGATGTTGTTCTCCGTAAATTTTTGGTTAATTATTTTACGGATGTCACTTTTTACCTTTTCAATACGAAAGATGTTCTGGCTGTAAAAAAGCAGTTGAAAATCGAGGGATGAGTTGCCAAAATCAGCAAAGCGCACCTCAATAAAATTTTTATCCGAAATGTCAGGGTGCTGCAAGGCGCTTTCCTGTAATACCCTGAGCACTTTATTTACATCGCTCCCGTAGGCCACTCCCACATTAATCCTAAACCTGGTTTTTCGTGTTTGGTGGCTCCAGTTAATTACTTTGTTGGTTGTAATGAGCGAGTTGGGGATGATGATGGAAATCTCGTCGCGGTTAAGGCCTTTTGAGGTTCGCAGGCCTATGTTTTGAATAATTACAATGTCACCATCAATTTGCAGAATGTCGCCTACCTTTATGGTACGTTCGGATAGCAAAATAAAGCCCGAAACAATGTCGTTAAACGTTTGCTGCAGCCCCAGGCCTACTCCCACCAAAAGGGCGGCCGACCCCGCCAGCAATACCGTAAGTTTTACCCCCAGAATTTCGAAAATAAGTACAATGGCAATGACCCAAATGATGTACCGTACAATTTGGAAAATAGCATAGGTGTTTCCAAAATCGCTGGCATCGCGGTTGGTTTTACGGTAGAGTCCTTTTTTAAACAACCATAGCAGCAGGTAGGTAAAAAGCAGGATAAATACAGAAGCCGTAATCTGAAATACCTGAATGGTATGTTTGCCCACTTTTAATATTTCCAGCTCCAGAAAATCACGAATAGCCTCCATAAAAATACCTTGCTTAATCGCCTCCCGCATTGTTACGGGGACACTACAAAGCAATTAATTTCTTTCGAAATTCTCAACGGCATTGCGTATTTTTTCACTGAGTTCCATGGATTTGCCACTGGTAAAATCAATGGCTACCATCACCGATTTGCAGGTGGATTTAATTTCGCCTGTACATGTATTGGTGATGATTTGAGCCATTTTAAGGCTTTTTTCGCCCAGTTTGTACACTTTGGTACTCACTTCAATTTTTTCGTGAAGGTAAATTGGCGCGGCAAAATCTGTGTGTACCGAAGCGATTACCATGGCGAAGTCTTTCCAGTTAATGGGGGACCCCAATAAATGCTCAAGGTACTTCATGCGGCCCAAATCGAAATATTCGTTTTGTACCGCATTGTTGACGTGCCCCAATCCGTCAATGTCATTAAAGCGTACCTGTACGGCATCTTTGTGGGGAAAGGTTAGCGCTTCCCAGTTCATTCTACAATAAACGTTTGAGGTTTGGCCACTTTTTGTTTAAGCAGTGCAATATCCAATACTTCTGAAATGGTGTTTATAAAGTGGAAGGTAAGCCCTTTAATGTAGATGTCTTTTATTTCCTCTATGTCTTTCTGGTTTTCGGCGCACATGATAATTTCCTTAATTCCGGCGCGTTTTGCGGCCAGAATTTTTTCTTTGATCCCCCCTACGGGCAACACCTTTCCACGCAGGGTAATTTCCCCGGTCATGGCAATTCCCTTTTTAACTTTACGTTGTGTAATGGCAGAAACCAGCGAGGTAACCATGGTTATTCCCGCACTGGGGCCATCCTTAGGTATGGCTCCCTCAGGTACATGGATGTGCACGTTGTAATGCTCAAACAATTTATCGTTAATGTCCAGTTCCTGTGCATGGGTTTTAATGTATTCAAGCGCCAGCATGGCAGATTCTTTCATTACATCTCCCAGGTTACCTGTTAAGGATAACCGTGCTCCCTTTCCTTTACTCAGGCTCGATTCCACATACAAAATATCGCCGCCAACCGATGTCCATGCCAATCCGGTAACAACCCCCGAAAAGTCATTTCCGGCATACTTTTCTTTCGAAAATCGATGTTTGCCCAAATACTCCAGTACATCGGCCGTACTTACCTTGTCATTGTAGGAATCCTCCATTGCTACCTTTTTGGCAATGCGCCGCATCAGGGCTGCCAACTGCTTGTCGAGCCCACGTACGCCCGACTCGCGGGTGTAGTGCTCAATGAGGTATTCGATGGTTTTTCGTTGAAGCGTTACATGTTCTTTTTTAAGCCCATGCATCTCCATTTGTTTTGGTATAAGGTGTTTGCGGGCAATTTCGATCTTTTCTTCCAAAATGTATCCGCTCACATCAATAACTTCCATGCGGTCCAGCAAGGGTTGAGAAATTCGACCCAGCGTATTGGCTGTGGCCACAAACATAACCTTGCTTAAATCAAAATCCACTTCTAAAAAGTTATCGTGAAAAGCGTTGTTTTGTTCGGGATCCAGTACCTCCAGTAAGGCAGAGGAGGGGTCGCCGCGAAAATCAGAGCTCACCTTATCAATTTCATCCAGAATAAACACCGGGTTGGAAGATTCTGCCTTTTTTATGTTTTGGATAATGCGGCCGGGCATGGCACCAATGTAGGTTTTTCGATGGCCACGAATTTCGGCCTCATCGTGCAAACCACCCAACGACATGCGAACATATTTTCGGCCCAGGGCGCTGGCAATCGATTTCCCCAGCGAGGTTTTTCCAACCCCGGGAGGGCCAACCAGGCAGATGATAGGCGATTTCATGTCGCCTTTCAGCTTCAGCACAGCAAGGTATTCCAGGATGCGTTCCTTTACTTTTTCAAGGCCAAAGTGGTCATTGTCCAGCACTTTTTCTGCCCTTTTCAGGTCAAAATTATCTTTTGTGTACACATTCCACGGGAGCTCCAACAAGGTGGAAATGTAGTTGGATTGTACCGAATACTCGGCCGCAGAAGGGTTCATGCGTTCCAGCTTGGATAGCTCTTTTTCAAACACCTGCTTTACCTCCTTTGACCATTTCATTTTTTTGGCCTTTTCTTTAAACTCCTTCAGCTCCTCCTCCAGGGGGTTCCCACCCAGTTCGTCCTGTATGGTTTTCATTTGCTGGTGCAGGAAATACTCCCGTTGTTGCTGGTCAATGTCCGTTTTGGTACGGTTCTGAATGTCTGTTTTTATTTCCTGTAGCTGCGATTCGCGCGCCAGTACCTCCAAAAGTTTATAGGTACGTTCACGCAGTTCATCTATTTCGAGCAGTAATTGTTTGTCTTTTATTTTAAAGCTGAGGTTGGTGCAAATAAAATTGACCAAAAAGTTGGCTCCGTCGATGTTACGAATGGCAAATACGGCCTCGTTGTTTGATCCTCCGCCGGACACCACCTTGGTAGCCATGTCTTTCAGGGCACTGATGGTGGCCTCCGTTTCTTTGCCCTTTTCCAGGTTGTTAATGTCTGTTTTTGGGGTTACCGTTCCAACGTGGTAGGGTTCCATGCGAAGAATATCCACCAATAAAAACCGCGAGCGTCCCTGCAATACAATAGTGGTGGAGCCATCCGGCATTTCCAGAATTTTTACCACCTGTGCTACGGTGCCCACACGGTAAAGATCGTCCAGCCCGGGGTCGTCAGTTTTACCTTGTTTTTGAGCCACCACCCCAATATACCCTTTGTTTTTAAAGGCCTCGCGAACGAGGTTGAGCGATTTGGAGCGTCCCACAGAAACGGGCATGACCACGCCGGGGAATAAAACCATGTTGCGTAATGGAAGTATTGGCAGTTCGCCGGGCAAATCTGACACGTTCATGTTTTCGTCATCATCTTCGGTTACCAGCGGAATAAAGGAAGTATCGTCATCAATCATATTTTGGAAGGCACTTACACCAAATTCAAATTCTATTTTAGCCATAATGTTGTATTCGTATGTTATGTCATATTGACAGAAAGGGGATGAAAAGCCATCCCCGCCCTGAAAAGGCAAAAAGCGTGCCATGCAGCGCAAATCGTTTTTAACGCTGTTCAGCACGCCTGTAATGAACACTTTTTTGTGTTATTGAAATTTTCTGAATTCAGCCGATTCCTCAAAAATGTGTTGCAGGATGGCTTTATCGTCATCCGTAAACTCCACATTTCTACGGGCCATAACCAATTCAGCCGTTTCAAAGGCCCATTTCAGGATGTTGGTTTTATAATTTTGAGCACCTCCCATTACAAAGGATGGAATAAAAGTACGTGGAAAACCGGCTCCAAAAATATTGCAACATACCCCGGTTACGGTTCCGGTGTTAAACATGGTGTTAATGCCTGTTTTAGAGTGATCGCCCATAATCAGGCCACAAAACTGAAGCCCGGTTGGAATAAAGCGTCGCTCCTTATACGACCATACTTTTACTTCGGTATAGTTGTTTTTAAGGTTGGAGTTGTTGGTGTCCGCCCCAATGTTGCACCATTCTCCCAGTACGGCATTTCCTAAAAAGCCATCATGACCTTTGTTGCTGTAGCCCTGCATTACTACGTTGTTAAGCTCGCCACCCGCTTTGCACCAGGGACCCAGCGTGGTTCCGCTGTAAATCTTAGCTCCCATGTTCACCTGGGCATGTTCGCACATGGCAAAAGGCCCCCTCAGCATGGATCCTTCCATAATGGTGGCATCTTTGCCAATATAAACCGGCCCCTTGGTTACGTTTATAATGGCATGCTCAACCGAGGCACCTTCCTCCAGAAAAATGCGGGGTGTACCATCATCGTTGTACAATTCGCCAATAACACTTACCGTGTTGCTCAATGAAACGGTGCTTCCGTTCTCCGTTTTCCACACAAAGTCTTTTTCAATTTCCGCGGCATTGTAGGTAAATACGTCATGCGGATGTTCAATAAGTACTGCTTTGCCATGGGGGTTAAACTTTTTTGCAGATGGTTCATGGTCCTTGTTGCGGGCATCGTTCCATTCCGCTTCGCTAAGCACGGCTGCCAATATCCGTCCGTTGTCAATAATCATTTGTCCGGGGCTTAGCTCCTTTACCTGTTCTACCAATTCGGGGTTGGGCAACAAGGCACCGTTAATTAAAAGATTTGTATCCTTCCACAGCGGTTTAAATTTCCCGGATAGATACCTTTTGGTAAAAAAAGATGCGTTCACTTTTAATTCATGCTCCCATTTTTCGCGTATGCTCACAATGCCAACGCGCAACTCGCAGGCGGGGCGGGTAAATGTTAAAGGTTTGAGCTGGTGCCATATATCATCGTCAAAAAATAAAGTATTCATAATTTGTGTTGTTATGGGTTGTGGTAACTACAAATCTACTATTATTATGCGTCAATTGAGGATGACTTTTAGGCATAAATGCTAAAAAACTAAACGCTGCTTCGCTAAAAAGGTACGAAAGGTTGTGCTTGTTGGAGGAAGCATTAAAATGTAGTACGCTATGTTGTGCAAAATGCGGTTTGTTATGTAAAATTGTACGTATGAAGAAGGAGAAAAATAATGCACAGGCACCAGTTGCGGCGGTGCAGCATAAGGAGTTGAAACACCACGGTAAAACCCGGGTTGATCCCTATTACTGGATGCGGCTAACCGATGCGCAAAAACACGCCGAGCACCCGGATGAACATACCCAA
>JAUIMD010000151.1 GCA_030433225.1 Bacteroidia bacterium | reverse complement strand
ATTACTTTTTCCACCGGATTATCCAACTCCCCTACCATGCACTGAAAAAGGGCCGAATGCTCAGAGTCTACCGGAATAATTTCAGCTTTGTACTGTGCAGCCAGCCTGGTAATCATTTCTCCGGCCACCACCAGGGTTTCTTTGTTCGCCAGGCCAATGCGCTTTCCGGCTTTTATGGCACTAATGGTTGGCTGCAGGCCGGCATAACCTACCATTGCGGTAATAACAACATCAATTACATCCAATGCTGCCACCTGTGCTATGGCATCTTTCCCCGCAAACACTTTCACATCATAAGGCTCCAGGGCATCACGTACCATCGTATATTTATCTTCGTTGGCAATTACTACAATATCGGGTAAAAATTCGATGGCTTGCTTTATGAGCAAGGTGGCATTGTTGCCGGCGGTAAGCACCCGTGCTTCAAAAGCATCGGAATGTTCACGCACCACATCTAAAGTTTGGGTACCTATTGAACCGGTAGAACCTAAAATGGCCAGTTGTTTTTTCATGTTGGTGATGGAGAGGATACGACAGGTTAAAAAATTATGTGATTCAACGGATCAATGGGGATACCGTTTTCCCAAAGCTCCAGGTGGAGGTGCGTTCCGTACGACAATTCTCCCGTGTTGCCGATAATGGCAATGGCCTGGCCGGCTTTGACTTTATCACCCGTTTTCAGCAACAAATCACTGTTGTGTTTATAGATAGAAACAAGGTTTCTTTCGTGTTGGATTTGAATCACATACCCGGCATCCATGGTCCAATCGGCCATAATAACTGTTCCGGGTGCAACGGCCATGATGCGCTCATTTTCTGCGCCTACAAAATCCACCCCGTAATGCCCTTCTGAGGGATTAAACTTTGTAGTGACCACACCTTTCATCGGCACTACCAATAACAGGTTATCCTTGTCGTCGGTCTTTTTTATCTGGTCAATCATGCTGAGGTTGTAACGCTCCTCGTCTTCAATTTGCTGGCGAAAAAGTGAGTCTGCCACCGAAGGATCAAGGTTGATTTCGTCGAGGTACAAAAGCTCGTTGGTATTTAAGGTATCGGCTTGTTCCTGGTCTGCATGCCAATCATCAGGTATGTTTCCACTCATGATGGAATGTACGGTGGCATAAAATTTTTCGTGCGTTTCCACCTTTTTCTGAAGGCTGTCGGTAAGTAAAAAGTTTTCAAAAATGGTATTGCTCATGTCGGCATCTGGGTACCCGGGAATGTATTCTTTAACGGGGGTAAAAAACACGGTCATTACCGTTAGCGCCCCTATAAACACTGCAAAGAAAAATATAAGAATAATCACATTAATGCGCGACAATCTGCTCCGCCACACTTCCTCAAAAGTATCCTCATTAAAAATGGAAATTCTGTATTTATACCGTAGCTTTTTTCGCTTTTTGGATGCCATAAAATTGCAAATGAATGCACAAAAATAATAAGATTTTACAGGATTAAAACCCCTTAAAATTGTTTAGAAAAGACATAAATAATTGGAAGTTCAGGCCTAATGGCGCAGAGATTCAACCGGGTCTTGCTGCGATGCTCTTTGCGCCGGAAAAAAGCCAAAAACAATACCCACCGCCGATGAAACAACAAAAGCCACCAATACCGAGAAGGGTGTAATGATGGTTTTTATATCAGCAAATACGGTAATCATTTGGGCCAGAAATATTCCTAACGCCACGCCAATTAAGCCACCAATCACGCTAATCAGGGTGGCCTCCGATAAAAACTGCACAACAATATCGTTTCGGGTGGCACCAATAGCCTGCCGGGTACCAATTTCCTGAATACGCTCCAAAACAGAGGCCAGCATAATGTTCATTATCCCAATACCTCCCACCAACAATGAAATGCCCGCAATGGCACCCAACACAATGTTAAAAATTCGGTTGGTTTGCTGCTGCTGTTTCAACAACAATTCAGGAACGGTTACTTCAAAATCAAGGTTGCCTTTATGGCGGCGCAATAAAATTAGCCGAATCAGTTCGGCAGATGCCCCCAGTTGCTCCGTTTGCTGTACCTGCACTATAATTTTATCCAATTGGTTTATGTTGGATGTGGTATTGCTTTCTTCGTCATTGTCCTGCCGTGCAAGGGCTTCAAAGTCGAGTTTAGATCGATTTACAAACCGGATAAGCATGGTTTTTTCAGGCACAAACACTTTATTGTCCGAACTGCTGATCCCCATTTCATCGCTGGCCGAAGCGGTAAAATCGCGGGGTTCAATCACACCAATCACTTTCATCCAGTTGCTGCCCACTTTCAGCATTTCACCAATGGGGTGCGTATCTTTAAACATGCGAGCCCGCACGTTTTCGCCAATCAGGCATACGGCCAGCCCTTTTTCCTGTTGTGCCTCGCTAAACACTTCGCCCGATGCCAGCGGAAGGTTAAACAAATTAAAATAATGGTCGCTTACACCCTCAACCTTTACCCGCATCGATTGCCCGTTACGCGAGCAGTTGTAATCCACCGAAACCACCGGACTGATTTGATTTACCGAAGGCAGAAGCTCTTTAATGGCCTGTGCATCTTTTAAGGTAAGGCCTGAAGAAAAGCCGTTAAACTCCTCCACTTCCGATTCATCTCCACCGCTTACATTTTGCAGTACCACGGGCTTTACAATTATGTTGTTCACTCCTACCTGCTCAATTTGCGCCATAATTTCTTCCTGTGCACCGTTACCTATGGCCAGCATGCTAATTACGGCAGCAACCCCAAAAATAATACCCAGCGCCGTAAGGAACGATCGCATTTTGTTGGCCAGAATCGCTTCAATGGCTATGATAATGTCGTGGTTGTATCGTTGCAGCATAAACGTGTTGACGTATTATAATGAGGTTTGAGTAGAATCCTGTTCTGCCACCATGGCTTTATAAATCTCGGTTCCTTCAAAAGGCATGGTGGCTTCTTTTTCGCGTGGCAAATACAGCAATTTATCCCCTTCTGATAAACCCTGCTTTATTACCATGTAATTTTCGTTTTCGATGCCGGGCCACACAATTTGTTTTACATCGTTACCCGCCGGAAACACATAAAACAAGGAGTCGTTTGCACGCACCGCATCAATGGGCACATACAGCACGTTGGTTAAGGAATCTGTAATAATCGCATTGCTCGTGGTCATGGCAGGCCGCAACAAAGGATCGCTTTCGTTCAGGCGAATAATTACTTCAAATACCTTGGTATTTTTATCGGGCGCAGTTTGGCCAATGTTGGAAACACTCAGCACTTCGCCACTCAACTGTTTTTCAGGAAAAGCATCTATGCCAACGGTTACCTCCTGCCCGGTTTTAATGCGGCTGATATCTACCTCGTTTACATAGGTTTTAGAAACCAGCGATGACAGGTCAGGCAATTCGGCAATGGTAGGACGCCAGCGGTTTACCATGGAGCCCACTACCAGTTTACTACCAAAACGATCCCGTGCATAAATCACCATTCCCTTTTTAGGTGCTTTAATGTTCAGTGATTCAAAAATTTGGGTGAACTCTTCAATTTCGGCCTTGGTTCGTTTGATGTAGCCCTGCAACTGTGCAATGCGCTGCTCGGCTTGCCTTACACTGAGGTCGTACCCGCGCAGGTTTTGTTCCTTTCGGCGTATGGCGCGCTCAAGGTCCATTTGTGCCTGGCGTTGCACGGCCGGCGATTCATAAATGGACTGTTCCAGAATAATGCGCTTTTCTTCCACCTCATCCGCATCGGTCAATAAATTATTGCGTGCACTTGACAAATTAAGGTTGGTATCCATTTTTGCATTGGCAAGGTTATCGTAGTGCTCAAGCAGTTGCGTTTCAGCCTCTGTAATACGCTCCATAATGGCGCTGTGATCGAGCGATGCTACAAAATCTCCGCTGTCCACCAGGGTTCCTTCTTCCACCAAATCCGTTATTTTAATATCAAATACCCGCACTTTACCCGACAAAATTTCGCGGGGGATGGTAATGGCTACGGAATTTTCCGACATTAACTCGCCTGACACCACTACCTTGTTCTCAAAATTTCCTTTCATCACCCGGGTTTCCAACACACTCACAGAAACCTCTTTACCGGAGGAAAGAATTTTTAAAATGGCTATGGTGGCTGCCAATAATAGCCCCGTTAAAATTAAAATTCGTTTGGTACGCATGGGATTGGATGGATTTTGGAGGAATTTTCTTTATGTAAGTTATCATAGATTTGGCTGTAGAAACAGCATTAAACAAATTTAACGGACTTTTCAGTTATTCCAAACCGGCACTACATTTCGAAAGGAATTTTACTTTATTTTAAGAATATACTACCCTTACAAAAGGAAATAATACAAGTGGAAATTTCGACCCTCCAAATAAAATCCTACATTTGTGCATCAAATGTGGAAAGATTTGGCTGCTTGCGACCACGATAAAAAATGCTAAAATGTAACTCATCGTGTGTTTTTAGTTCCCCTGACAGTCTTTCCCATAGTAACTTAAAAACTTAAATTATGGGATATTTATTTACCTCAGAATCTGTTTCTGAAGGACACCCGGACAAAGTTTCCGACCAAATTTCTGATGCCATTCTCGACCAGTTTCTGGCCTTTGATGCCAACGCAAAGGTGGCCTGTGAAACGCTGGTAACTACCGGACAGGTAGTGTTAGCCGGCGAAATTAAATCGTCTGTTTACATTGATGTACGCGAGGTGGCCCGCGATGTAATTAACCGCATCGGCTACACCAAAAGCGAGTACCAATTTGATGGCGATTCATGCGGTGTACTAACGGCATTACACGAACAATCGCAAGACATTAACCGTGGTGTGGAGCGCGAAAACCCACTGGACCAGGGCGCCGGCGACCAGGGTATGATGTTTGGTTACGCCAGCAACGAAACCGACAATTACATGCCTCTTTCGCTGGAATTGTCGCATTTATTGCTCAAAGAACTGGCCAAACTGCGCCGCGAAAACGATGCCATCTCCTACTTACGTCCTGATGCCAAATCGCAGGTGACTATAGAATACGATGAAGACGGTACCCCCTTACGGGTTCACACCATCGTAATTTCTACCCAACACGATGACTTTGACGAAAACGACGAGCACATGCTCGAAAAGATAAAAGAAGACGTTGCCAACATTTTAATTCCCCGTGTGGTTGCCTTGCTGCCCGAGCGCGTTCAGGCTCTGTTTGGCAATTTTATTCTGCATGTTAATCCAACCGGAAAGTTTGTAATTGGTGGTCCGCATGGCGATGCAGGCTTAACCGGGCGTAAAATTATTGTGGATACGTATGGAGGTAAAGGAGCCCACGGTGGCGGTGCCTTCTCGGGTAAAGATCCATCTAAGGTAGACCGATCAGCAGCGTATGCCTCGCGCCATATTGCAAAAAACCTGGTGGCTGCAGGGGTTTCTGACGAAATTTTGGTACAGGTATCTTATGCCATTGGGGTTGCTAATCCCATCAATATATTTGTGAATACTTATGGAAAATCAAATGTTTCCATCCCCGATTCGCAAATTGCAGAAAAGGTGAATGACATTTTTGATTTACGCCCCAAAGCCATTGAAGACCGACTAAAATTACGTGAGCCGATTTATTCAGAATCAGCAGCGTACGGTCATATGGGCAGAACACCGGAAGTGGTTACAAAAACGTTTACTTCGCCGTATAATAAAACGGTAACTAAAGAGGTAGAACTTTTTACCTGGGAAAAACTGGATTATGTGGAAGCCATTAAATCGGCATTTGATTTATAAGCACCACAGTCATACAATAATAGGCTAATGAAAATGGGGCATCCAAATGGA